>JAMOLY010000131.1 GCA_027068835.1 Thiomicrorhabdus sp.
AAAATACAGGGCGTATTTTACGTGAATCGTTGTTGTCTCTTACGCAAAGCAACGATTTTTCAGGGCTGGTTGCGTTAATTGATGAGCTTGGATTAAGCGATCATCAAGGGGTCGCGTCTTTGATTGGATTGATGCCTGATCCAAAAAGCTTTTGGGCTGAATTAAAGGTGGTTGAGTTAAAGTTTTGGTGTTATTTAGCCTCAAAATCATATGAAAATGCACTGGAAATGGTGCAGGATGCGCTGTACTTTATGTCTCCAAGCAACCCTTGGATTTTGGCTTATCGTGCCTTACAGTACGGAATTGAAATGCAGTTGAATGGAGAGGTAAATACCTACTCAATGGTGTGTTTATTTGGACAAGAGGTAAGTGAGCAAGCTTGGTTGAATATTCGTGGAGAGCAAGCGTTATGGGGTGAAGCGATCGGGCTTGATATATTTAAATCGAGTGCACGTCATCAAGCATTGCTTTCGATCTATAAGGAGACTCAAGCTGTTAAGGCGCAAAAAATAATGGCTTAACTAATTCTAAAAAAGGAATAACACGACTTTAGGCCTTTGTAAGCATGCAAAGGCCTTTTTTTTATTTAAAAATCATAAATCAGCGTTAAGGTGGTTTGAGTGTCTGTTTTTTTAGTATTTGCCGCAGGGTTGTCATTGTGTCTGTATTTATAACCCAGTTTTACATTCATGCTGTCAGCAACTTTGGCTTTCAATCCAGTATTGGTTTCAATTTTAGTGCGATCACTGCCCGCTAAAACAAGAAGGTCTTGAGAGAAGGTCAATTGAGCATTGATTTTATGGTTGAAGTCGACTTTTAAACGAGCAATGGTTTGATTCGTTGTATCTCCACCAGCGCTTTTGGTAAAGGTTGTCGATTGATAACCCAATCCAATTTCCCCTGTTAGGGTGGTATCATCTGTTTGATACAGCTTTTTACCTAAGCCCAATGAGAGTGTTGCGTCTAAATCAATGTTTTCAAAGCGGCTGTTCTCAAATTGCCCTGCGATAAAGCTATAGTAACTGCGTTCAATGTCATAATACTGGTTGCGTTGTAGATCAAACAGGTAACGTTCTTGTGTTTTAGTGCCATCTTCAGACTTATAGTTAACTTCAATAATTGACTTTATTTCAGAGCGTTCTTGGTTGTAGTTAAGCTTGATTGCACCAAGCATGCTGGTGGTGGTTGTGTTTCCTGTGCTGCTGTTATAACCCGCCTCGCCGCTTCCAGAAAGCCCAAGAGGTTGTTCCGAGGCTAATGTGGACAGAGGAATCAGTGTGACACCTACTAAGGCGATGGTGGTGATAGAGCGTGTTGAGAGCATAATAACGGACCTTATTTGTTGTTATAAATTGAAGAACTCTGCATAAGCAGTAAGTATTTTTACATGTAAAGTTCTTGGTGTTTAGTATTCTACTGTAATTTTCTTTAATTACAAACGGTGGTTTTGTGTATAAAATTAGTAAAAGCTTTTTATTATTTCTATGCATAGAATAGGGCAAGTTTGCTAAAATAACGCTTTGTGTGAAGCCCTAATTAAAAAAGACGGAATTATAATGAAATTTGATTTTTTAGATTTTGAACAACCGATTGCCGAGCTCGAAGCAAAGATTGATGAGCTGCGTCATTTAGATGGCGGAGATATGAATTTAGTGCAAGAGATTGCCTCCCTTGAAGAGAAGCGAAAAAACTTAACGGAATCGACCTTTAAAAAATTGACGGATGTACAAATTGCGAAACTGTCTCGTCACCCTCAGCGCCCTTATTCTTTAGATTATATTCCTGAAATTTTTACTGACTTTAAAGAGTTGCATGGTGATCGTGCCTTTGCAGATGATGGAGCCATTGTTGCAGGACTGGCTCGCTTAGACGGTCAACCCGTTATGCTGATTACACAAGAGAAAGGGCGAGATACCAAAGAAAAAATTCGTCGTAATTTTGGAATGCCACGTCCAGAAGGCTATCGTAAAGCGTTGCGATTAATGAAAATGGCGGAACGGTTTGGGCTTCCTATTATTACCTTCATTGATACCCCTGGTGCTTATCCAGGAATTAATGCCGAAGAGCGCGGGCAAAGTGAAGCCATTGCTCGGAATTTGATTGAGATGGCGGAACTTAAGGTGCCCATTATCTGTACTGTTATTGGCGAAGGTGGCTCAGGTGGCGCTCTGGCCATTGGGGTGGGCGATGTCATGATGATGATGGAGTATTCAACTTACTCGGTGATCTCTCCAGAAGGCTGTGCCTCTATTTTATGGAAAAATGCTGCTAATGCACCCGATGCAGCGCAAGCACTTGGCATTACATCAACTCGTTTAAAATCGTTAGGATTGGTGGATGAAATCATTTCTGAACCGCTCGGTGGAGCACACAGAAATCACCAGCAAGCGGCTGAAAACTTAAAGGCGGCCTTGGTTTCTCGGCTGGATGCACTGAAAGAGAAGCCAGTGGATGAACTATTAGAAGCGCGTTATCAGCGTTACATGGCATACGGTAATTTTGAGCTTTAGTGGGTTAAGCTCTTTTTATGCCTCCTGTACTAGCGAATGAATCTTGCGTTCCAGAATCACTGGAGTGTTTTATCGGCGCTTTGGAAACATTTACACGTCAATCGTTTGGGTTTACTCGTATTACCATCGCCTACAGCGGAGGCTTAGATTCAACAGTTTTACTGCACTTACTCTCTTTATCCCCTCAATTAAAAGAACGACTGTTTGCACGTTATGTCGACCATGGATTGCAAAAAAAATCTTCGGACTGGGCGGAGCATTGTAAGGTGGTGAGTGCTTCTTTGGGCATTCCTTTTCAGTCAAGCAAGCTTCAATGGACGTCTGTTAAGCGTCAAGGTGTCGAAGCCGTGGCACGAAAGTTACGTTATCAGGCGTTGGTCGAAGGGCGTTGTTTTGAAACGGATCTTTTAGTCACGGGACACCATCAGCGCGATCAAGCAGAAACGGTTCTATTAAATTTGGTGAGAGGCTCTGGTGTTTCGGGGTTATCGGCCATGCCTTCCATAAAAAAAATAGTGACCCCAAAGGGTGAAGCCACACATATTCGGCCTTTGTTACATATTCCTTACTCAGCCTTTCAAAATTATGCACGCCATTTTAAATTAATATGGATTGAAGACCCCAGTAATCAAGAGACACGATACCGACGAAATATTATGCGTCAAAAGGTACTTCCTGTTTTAACAAGTACTTGGCCTGATGTTGAAAAAACACTTGCTAGAACCGCAGAGCACATGTCTGAAGCACGTGCTTTATTGGATCGAATGGCGAAAAATACATTAGATAAACTAAGCTTTTCTAGGCTCTATTTTGACTTTGAAATGCTATCGAACCTTGACTGGTTGGAGCAAAAGAACTGCCTACGTTACTGGTTTTTTAATGTTTTTCAAATCGTGTTATCAACCAAGCATTATGATTGGATTAAAGGCGTTCTGACTCAAAATAATCAAAGTCAAAACCGTGCGTTTTCTTATCAAATGAAGCAGGGGGGGGTATATTTTTATCAATATCGCCTCTACTACCTGAAGCAACCGTTACGCCCTTATCGTTTTCACGGTTTAGTTAAAGCAATAAGTGATTGTCAAGATACGTTGCAATCATGGGTTTTGGAAAGGGAAGGCGAGCAGTTGTCGCTAGTGTCGTCGTCTTTAATCGAGTCGAATGTCTACTATGAATGGAAAGTCGCCACTCATTTAATGGAACGATTTTCAGAATTTGTCATTCAGTCACTTTCGGCAGAGGACGTTGTGAACCGTAAAAAATTAAAGGCTTTTTTTCAAAAAAATAAAATTCCTGTTTGGGAGAGAAAAGTCTGGCCTGTCTTAGTTTTCGATGGAGTGGCGGTTAGCGTATTAGGTTGTGCTTCTTGTTTGAAACCCAATGTAGAGCAATTGTTTAAAAGCAGGGGGGGGGGGGAGAAAAATCCTCCCCCTACTGTTTCTATTTTTATTTCTCAAATAGAGTGTTATAAATTGATGGGTTACCCTTATTGATAGTTTTGAAAGGTCTCAAATGGCATTGCTGGAAGGGTGCTTTTCGACTATAATCTCATCCCATTCTGATTACTCGAAACCGACGGTTTCTAAACTTCTATAAAGTGTGCTAAATGACTAAATTTATTTTTGTAACAGGTGGTGTGGTTTCTTCTTTAGGCAAAGGAATTGCTTCGGCCTCCTTAGGGGCGCTTCTTGAGGCGCGTGGCCAAAAAGTAAGTATGCTTAAAATGGATCCTTATATTAACGTAGACCCTGGCACCATGAGTCCACTTCAGCATGGTGAGGTATTTGTGACGGATGACGGCGCTGAAACCGATTTGGATTTAGGGCACTATGAACGATTTGTTCAACGCCACTTTACCCGACGTAACAGTTTTTCTACAGGGCAAGTTTATGAAACCGTGATCCGCAATGAACGCCGTGGAGATTACCTAGGGGGAACCGTTCAGGTCATTCCCCATATTACCGATGAAATTAAAAACCGTATTCAGGGTGCCGCCGCTGGGTATGATGTGGTTTTGGTGGAAGTTGGTGGCACGGTGGGAGATATTGAATCATTGCCTTTTCTAGAAGCGATTCGTCAGCTGAGCCTTGAAGTCGGTAGAGATCGTTCTCTGTTTATGCACCTAACCTTATTGCCTTATATTGCAGCGGCAGGTGAGGTGAAAACCAAGCCAACACAGCACTCGGTTAAAGAGCTACGCTCGATTGGTATTCAGCCAGATGTTTTAATTTGCCGTTCAGAGTTGGCATTAGGAGCCAGTGAGCGCCGAAAAATTGCGCTGTTTACTAACGTTGAAGAAAAAGCGGTCATCAACTCGTTAGATGCCAAAACCATCTACTCGGTTCCTAGAATGTTGCATGAGCAAGGTTTGGATGATCTTGTGATGAAGCGTTTAAATATTGAGGAAAAACCGCTTGATTTAAGTGACTGGGATGCGGTGGTCAATGCACAATTAAATCCACAAAAAACGGTTGAAATTGCCATGGTGGGCAAATACGTTGACCTGACCGAAGCATATAAATCGGTCAATGAATCTCTCATACATGCAGGCATTCACACCTGTACTCGCGTTAATATAAGCTATATTGATGCCGAATCGTTAGAAAAATCAGGCGTTGCTGTGCTTCACGATAAAGACGCCATTCTAGTTCCTGGAGGTTTTGGAGAACGTGGCGTTGAGGGCAAAATGCTTGCGATTCAATATGCCAGAGAGAATAAAATACCGTATTTAGGTATCTGTTTAGGTATGCAGATGGCGGTGGTAGAGTTTGCTCGTCATGTAGCTGGGTTAAACGATGCACACAGCAGTGAGTTAAATAAGAATACTCCCCACCCTGTGGTGGCATTGATTACCGAATGGACAGATGAAAGTGGTCAAAAAGTTCAACGTGATGAAAATGTTGACCTAGGAGGCACAATGCGTCTAGGGGGACAAAACTGTGTGATTACCGACGGTTCAAAAATTCAACAGGCGTATGGCGAAACCGTGATTCGCGAACGTCATCGTCATCGCTATGAAGTGAATGATGGTTATGTGGCTAAACTGGAAGAGGC
>JAMOLY010000132.1 GCA_027068835.1 Thiomicrorhabdus sp.
GTGGTGGATGTGATGCAAACGCCAGCGTTTTTGGTGCGTCAAACCAACTTTATTCAAAATGTTTGTCGTCAAGGTATTCCCGTCAATATTAAAAAAGGTCAGTTTCAAGCCCCGTGGGACATGGATCAAGTGGTTGCTAAAGCGCGTGAAGTGGGTAATGAACATATTATGGTCTGTGATCGAGGTACTTCGTTTGGTTATAACACCTTGGTGTCGGATATGCGAGGTTTGGCCTCGATGCGTCGTACAGGTTGCCCAGTGGTGTTTGATGCCACGCATTCGGTGCAGCAACCTGGTGGGCAAGGAACCACCTCGGGTGGGCAACGAGAGATGGTACCTGTGTTAGCGCGAGCTGCAATTGCGGCGGGTGTTTCTGGTGTTTTTATGGAAACCCATCCCGACCCTGAAAATGCATTAAGTGATGGACCTAATATGTGGCCTTTGGGTAATTTAAAGCCACTGTTAGAAACAATGAAAGCGTTGGATGATTTAGTCAAGCAACACGGTTTTATTGAAAACGATCTATTGGGTTAAGACATAAGTTGTCATCTTAATGTCATAATTTCATAGTAGAATACACTACAAATATTAAAAATTTTATTAAGAAAATAGGAAGCAGAAAAGAATGTCATTGATTAAAGATATTAAAGCTCGTGAAGTAATTGATTCTCGTGGTAACCCAACCGTGGAAGCGGATGTTATTTTAGAGGATGGCTCTTTTGGTCGTGGTATTTCTCCTTCTGGTGCATCAACGGGTGCGCGCGAAGCCATTGAACTACGTGACGGTGATAAATCACGTTATGGTGGTAAGGGTGTCTTGACAGCCGTAAATAATATTAAAGGAGGCATTAAGTCTGCTTTGATTGGTAAAAATGCAATGGATCAAGCGGCCATTGATCAAATTATGATTGATTTAGACGGCACTGAAAACAAAGGTCGTTTAGGCGCAAACGCTATTTTAGCCGTTTCAATTGCAACGGCTCAAGCAGCTGCCGCTTCTAAAGGTCTGCCTCTTTATGCTTACCTAAAAACAGATGATTATAAAATGCCTGTTCCAATGATGAACATCATCAATGGTGGTGAGCACGCTGATAACTCTGTCGACTTTCAAGAGTTTATGATTGTACCAGTAGGTGCGCCAAGCATTTCAGAAGCGATTCGTTACGGTTCTGAAATTTTCCATGAATTGAAGTCTGTTTTAGCCAAAAAAGGTTACAACACTGCGGTAGGCGATGAAGGTGGCTTTGCACCGGATCTTAAGTCTAACGAAGAAGCGATTACGGTTATCTTAGAAGCGATTGAAAATGCAGGCTATAAAGCGGGTACGGACATTATGATCGCTATGGATGCAGCCTCTTCAGAGCTTTACAGCGATGGAAAGTACTTCTTAAAATCTGAAAATAAAACTCTGACCTCTGAGGGCATGGTTGATTTATTAGGTGAGTGGGTTAATAAATACCCAATTATCTCTATTGAAGATGGTTTGGATGAAGCAGATTGGGATGGCTTTAAGTTACAGACTGAACAGTATGGAGATCGTTTACAAGTAGTGGGTGATGATTTGTTTGTAACTAACCCTAAAATCTTTCAGCGAGGCATCGACAATGGTGTAGCGAACTCGATTTTGATTAAAATCAACCAAATCGGAACGTTAACTGAAACATTTGAAGCAATTCGTATGGCTAAAGAAGCCGGTTATACCGCTGTTATCTCTCACCGTTCTGGTGAAACAGAAGATACTGTGATTGCAGATATTGCCGTTGCAACGGGTGCAGGCCAAATTAAAACAGGTTCTCTTTCGCGTACAGACCGTATTGCAAAATACAATCAACTGATTCGTATTGAAGAGGCATTAGGTAGCGAAGCAATTTATCCAGGAATGGACGCGTTTTACAATTTGAAAAGTAAGTAATTTACTTGTTGTATAACGAGTTGATACGTTACAAAAAAAGAGTTAAATAAGGGGCAAGGGTGTGAAAAAAGTGTATCTTGCACTGGCGCTTCTTATTTTAGTCTTACAAGCTCGCTTATTGTCCTCCGATGGAGGGCTGGGCGAGCTTTTTGCGTTAGAGGAACAATTGAAGACACTTGAGTCTTCTTTGGAGGAGCAACGCCAGTTAAATGCCACATTGGCTAAGCAGGTTAAAGAGTTGCAAAATGAGCATGTATCGCTTGAAACTATTGCCAGACAGACCTTAGGTATGGTTAAAGAAGATGAGGTATTTGTGAAGGTGATTGAGTTAAAGCAACCTATTTCAACACATGAGTAAGAGAATTAGGGAAATCTGTTCGAGTTGTTACTTGTTTTTTTAAATCCTAAACTCGCTTCTTTAATAATACATTTACCGCTCCTGCTCCTCCGTCTTTTTCTGGGGCGCTGCAAAAAGCAAGAATGCTATTGAGTTCCCTTAAAGATTGATTCACTAGGTTTTTAATCACAGGAAATGCATCGTCCGAGTTATACCCTTTACCGTGTACAACTCGGATGTATCTCAGTTCGTCTTGCTGGGCATGGTTAATAAAGTGAGTGAGTGCGCTGTAGGCTTCGTCACGGGTGTAGCCATGTAAATCAAGCTGGGCTTGACAGTTGAATACGCCCTTTTTTAATTTAGCAAAATCCTGCAAACGAATCCCTTTTTGATTAAAAAGGATGGTTTCATGTGAGGTGACTTGTGGCGTAGAGCAAGCGTCTGTTTGAGATGCTAAAGGGTCAGATAAAGCTTGCTTTCGTAGCCTTTTTCTAACCTTTATTACCGTTGCTTTCGCTTGTTTTTTAATCTCTTCTTGCTGGTATTGTGACGTTCTCTCTGAGGTTTTCAGCGGATCTACGTCATGCATTTCGGCAAGAAATAGGGATTTATCTTTTTCTCTCATAATGGACACTATATAATTCGTTTGTCTTTTCTAAGGGCTTTATATCAGGGGGTTCAGGTTAGAGCTTCTTTAAATTTTTTAATACGGCAGTGGTATTTTACACGATGAAAATTCTTCTTTCTAACGATGACGGGTATTTTGCCCTTGGTATTCAAACATTATTTAACGCACTGCAAAAAGAGGTAAATTTTCGAAAATTGGTTATTATGGCACCTGAGCGTAATCGCAGTGCCGCCAGTAATTCGTTGACCCTGTTAGAGCCTTTGCGTTTAAATGAACATGCCAGTTTAACCGATCATGCCGATTGTAAAGTATACAGTGTAAACGGTACGCCAACCGATTGCGTACATTTAGGAGTGAACGGTGGTTTGGATGAGCAGCCCGATATTGTTTTGTCGGGTATTAATGCGGGTGCAAACATGGGGGATGATGTGCTTTACTCGGGTACGGTTGCCGCGGCGACCGAAGGGCGATTTTTGGGTAAGCCTTCCATTGCGATTTCGCTGTGTGGCGACCAGAATTTTGATACCGCTGCCTATGTGTTAATTCAATTGCTGAAAGACCTGCCGAATATGGCACTGTTGAGTGATACCATTATTAACATCAATGTTCCCGATGTTCCCTTAAATAAACTGAAAGGTATTAAAGTGACCCGCTTAGGACGACGCCATATGTCCGAAGCCGTTGTAAAACAGAATGACCCTAGAGGGTTGCCGATTTATTGGATAGGCCCAGCAGGTGGCGCGGCGGATGCAGGGGAAGGCACAGACTTTTTTGCGGTCGAGCAAGGGTATGCATCGGTAACGCCCCTTAAAATTGATTTAACGCATTACGAAATGATGGATGAGTTGGCAAAATGGGCGGAGAGTCACTAACTAGATGTCGACTTTTTTTGAACTGCCAAGCAAAATTGTTTTTCCAAACAGAGCATTTGAGCAAAACCAAGGCGTTGGAATGACCTCTCAGCGAACACGTAATCGCTTAGTTCAGCGGTTGCAGCAGTTAGGTATTACCGATTTGAACGTGCTTAAAACCATACAGGTTGTACCACGGCATCTTTTTTTAGATGAGGCAATGTCCAGCCGTGCATATGAAGAAACTGCGCTACCAATTGGGTTTGGGCAAACCATTTCACAGCCTTGGATTGTCGCTAAAATGACCGAATGGTTGTTTGCAGATACGGCACAAAATCCGATGAAAACCGTGCTTGAAATTGGCACGGGGTCGGGCTATCAAACGGCTATTTTGGCGCTGCTTGCCCAAGAGGTTTTTACGGTGGAGCGTATTACTCCGTTGTCACGTCGCGCTCAAGCGTTGCTGACTACACGCTTGAGTTTGCATAATATTGAGTTTGAAATCAGTGATGGGCACTGGGGTTGGCCTCGTTCTTTGAATGAATCGCCTACGTCACCGTCTCAAAACTTGTTTTTTCAAACAAAAATGCCCGCAAGTTCACCTGTTTTTGATGGTATTATTTCGGCGGCTTCTCCCGCAGAAGTCCCCGCTGAGTTATTGCAACAATTAAAAGTGGGTGGGCGTTTGGTTATGCCTATCGGCGAACATCAACAAGGCCTTTATGGTTTTATAAAAACGGAGTCTGGCATTGTAAAAGAGCGTTTAGGTGACGCTTTGTTTGTCCCGATGAAACAAGGAATTGAAAATTGAAATTATTTAGTACGCTTTATGAAAAAACCTTGGTGTGGTCAAAGCACCGACATGC
>JAMOLY010000133.1 GCA_027068835.1 Thiomicrorhabdus sp.
CTGATGTTAAATGCATGAAGTGAGGATGTTTTTGCACCAGAATCAACCCGCGCACGGATAGCAGGAATCGCTAAACTAGGGAATGCACACCACTCTTCACTGCCGACAATTATTTTTTCCATAACTTGCTCTTCTGTCTTAATATATAGCAGTAGAATAGTTTAATTTTTATATTTCGGCTTTAGATATTTGGCTTATTTCAACATTTATTTTTTACAGGTTTGTAGTAATAATTGTAATGATTCCTCGCCCATTTCACGCGTATATTCAATATTGCGAGTTGGGATATTTTCAGGATTAGGGTAGTGGGCTAGTACCTTTTCAAGGCTCTTTTCACGAATCAAATGTAGCATGGGGTAGGGCGAGCGATTGGTATAATTGCTGGCATCATTTGCATCAACTCCCTCAAAACTATAATCTGGATGAAAACTGGCTAATTGATAAACACCTTCGTAACCCTGCTGGTGCATTAATTCGTTAGCAAGCTCTAAAAAATCGAGATAGTCATCAAAATTGGATAGGCCATTAGGTAATATTAATAGGCTTGTTTCGATAGTTTCGCTAGTGTTGGTAGCGTCGATGTTATCGATGTTTTCATCGGTATCAAGACTATTTTCTCTATCAAGCTGTTCACATGAGTAGATGAGTTCTTGTAGTTGATTTTCAACCTTGTCGCTGATAACAACTTCATAATGAATGCCTCCACTATCATGCTTATCAAAAGCACGTTTGGCAAAAGGGCAGATATTATGTTGGATAATAAAACGGCTTATCCAGCACCGAGTTTGTTCTATAATTTTAGCGCTACTGTTCATTTTATTATTAGATCATATTGTTAGTTTAAAAACTAAATATTGTTGGTAAATACATTAATTAAGCTGAACACGTTGTCCCCACGGAACAGTTCCTTTTCCTTTAATCAACCAAACCACAGGATAACTCGGCTCGATAGGAAATGCGCCTTGAGCATCTGTAAAATAGACAACGGTATTAGGTTGTTTGTCTTGCTGGGAAATCCAATTAAATACAGGGCGAAAATCTGTTGTGCCGCCACCTAGCAAAGTGTCGGGTAATGTTACTTCTTCCCAAGGTTCAAAAACCTGTGGAAACCCTTCGATAATATCTGAATCACAAGCAACTAACGTAATGCGTGCGCGCATTTGTCCTTTAATCGCATTGATTTCTGATAGGCATTCTCGAAGCTCTTTATCACTCACCGAACCACTCACATCCAATGCTACCAATACATTAATCTCAGCACTTTTTAAAGTAGGAAATATTGCTGGTTCACCACGGCGAGTTGAAGGGCGTGTATAGCTGTAATCATCACGTGCCACGGCTGTCATATAACGCGCTAAAAGCATTCGCCAAGGTAGACTAGGTTGCAATAAGGTATCAACCAAACGTTTCATCACGCCACTTAGCTTACCTGCCTGCTGTGCTTGTTGTGCCGCGCCAGCCATACGCTGTTGCCATTGAATACTGAGTTCTTCAGCTTCGGCTTGATCAAGAGGTGGCGGTGGAGCTTCGCTACCCCCTGAGTTTTCATCAAACTCTTGTTGTCCGCTGCCTTCTGGGTCTTTTTCTTGATCTCCAGAGCTTCCGCCACCTGATTTATCTTGTGTTGTTTTTTGATCTTCATCTTTAGGTGGTTTTTCACCTTGGTTATCGTGATCAAGTGGGCTGTCGCTGCTGTCTTGACCGCCTTCTGCAAACTGGTCTTCTTTATCGTACAAATGCTGGTCGAGTGTTTCGCTCATGTCATTATCAGCAATGAGCGGATAAATCTCCTCAGCACTCATCCCTTCATAGGCTTTCATATTGAGAATGCCAGGTGGGGGTGTTAAACCTTCTGCGATGAGAATAGGGTTGATGGCGTAATCACAAGCCAAATCCCAACGGTGTTTTACGCGATGTTGGCGACGTGCAAAGTGAGATAGGGCGCAATGCAAAGCTTCATGTGCGAGAATGAATTGGGTTTCAGCAGGTTTTAATGCATCAATAAATTCTGGGTTGTAGTAGAACTTTTTTGCATCGGTGCCTGTAGTAACACACCATGCAGGATCAGCTTCTTGTAAGGGAAGGCGTAACACGAGCGCACCGAGAAACGGCTTATCGAGAATAAGTTTTGTTCTTGCTGC
>JAMOLY010000134.1 GCA_027068835.1 Thiomicrorhabdus sp.
TATCTTTTTAGTCTAAAGCATTTTACAATAAATGCTATTTTTAAGCCCAAGGTTTATGCAAGAAAATGTCACTTACCATCTCTGAACTTGAAGCAGAAAGAGCCAAAATTCTTGAAGAAATCGAGAATAAAGCGCAAAAATTTTCTGGAGACGCTCGAAAACCAGAACAAGCTTCTTTAAAAAGTTGGTTAAATGCCGCCGAAGAAGTTATGCCCGCCACAAAACCGGAAAAAAACATGAAAACCAAAGCAAAATCAAATTACCAATCGCAAGTATTTAAGCCCCCTAGAAATAAAGTGCCTTTTTTTGCTGTCTTTATCATTCTTACTTTACTGTTAACGTTATTAGGTGTTATTTATATTGCTTACAGCAGCCTCCATAAAGAACTTCAGAATGTGCTACAAGCGCATGAAAAATCTACGGTTCAAATGAAAGAAATTCAAAAAGAGATGACTATTTTACAAAAGTCGATTGCAACAGGCGGTAAGGTTGAATTATTTGTCTCTTTAGAAGATAAAATCTTTGCTTTAGAAGCGCAGGTATCTGCGTTAAAAACCCAAGTGAGTCACTTGACAGCTTCGCCCAATAACGCGGTATTACATGCTGATGTTGAGCCTAACCCTAATGCAGCAATCTCACCCCCCATTGAATCAACTGAAAAGGCATCAAAACGAGAAGACAAGTTGGTCACAGAATCGGTACTTGATAAAAGTTTAAAACGTTACACAGAAAACTTAGAAAAAAGAATCGATCAAAAGCTGGAAGCTATTTTGAGCTACCTTTCTCAAGATAAGCAAGAGGGGGGGGGGGGAATTTCTTCTACTTCTATGAATACCCCAAAAGAACCTGAAATTAAAACGCCAGTGATTCAACAGCCATTGGTACAGCTAGTTAAGCCCATTGAAAAACCTAAAGCACCAAAAACAGCTGAGGTCAGCACGCCGGATAAGCCTATTAAACACTATAGTGCGGATGTAAAATGGCTTATGAATGAACCAAAAATGCACTATACCTTACAGTTAGCCAGTATGCCTGATGCAGATTCATTGAAAAAAATTATTCATCAGCACCAATTTAAAGAGGTAAAAATCTTGCCACAAACACGCAATGGTGTCACTAATTATGTGCTTATGACAGGATCATATTCAGACAAAACGTCTGCTAATACGCTTGCCAAGAAAATAAAATCTGAAACGGGTATTTCTCCATGGATACGTAAGATTAAAGACCTAACTTCTCGCATTCAATAAGAGTACGATTATTTTTTATATGCCAGCTTGTCCTAGCTAAGCTTGTTATACTTATTCAATCACTGGAAGTTCAATGATAAAGCGAACCCCTTCAATGGGTTCCTGATTATATTCATAAAAATTTTCAGCATCAATCTGGCCGTGATGATAATCGGTAATCAACTTAGCAATGTGTAAGCCTAGTCCAAGGTGAGCGTGTTCATCTTGGTTAAATTCTCGAACAGATGTCATGCCTTCAAAGATTTGCCGTTCAAACCCCTTTGGCAACAATCGGCCTGAATTTTCAATACTAATAACAACATTTGGCTTCTTTAGCTCAGCTTTAACGGTAATTGGAATTTTACCGTTTGAAAAATCCCTTGCATTACTCACAAGTTTATCCAGTAACTGCTCAACCATAAAACCATCTCCTAGCACGAGAACATCTTCTGAAAGGCCTTTGTTAACGTACTTAAGGTTCCATTCTGGATGTAAGTCTATGTTATTTTGCATGTAGTGATTTAACATTAAACCGACTGGAAAAGGTTCGGGAGGTTGGTTGTTTAAACTGTCTTCAATACTCGTTGCCTCAGATAAAGAGGCAATAATCTGTTTGAGTTGCGCCACCGCATGTTGTGCATACCCTAATTGAGTGTGTTTAACGTCATTCTCTAATAAACTTAACGCCATGGATAAACGATTAAGTGGGTTATGCAGCTCGTGCCTTAGAGTTTTAGGAAGTTGTTTAAGGTAACGCTCATAAGCGCCTAACTGTTTGAGCATTTCATAAATATGATGTCTTAAATCAGACAGTTCATCCTCATAATAAACGCTTGTTTTATCCGAGAAGGTTAAATCGGTTAAACGCCCCTTAAAGTTAAACATTTTTTTAACATCATTATCTAAGCGTATGATTCTATTTGATAGTGAGGCAATATAAATTAGAGCACCTACAATCACAATAAAAAAGATAAACGACCCGATGCCGACCATTCGATAAAAGTAATTCAGACTATCACTGAACAGGGTTTCCATGCGTTCTTCTAATACCAGTGTACCGATAACTTGATTGCTAAATCGTAATGGCGTGGCGGCCATTAAAGAGATGGGACGTTGTTGCTCTTGATCCATACGGTATTGTTGAATGGTATAGCCTTGGAATGCTTTTTTAATTAAATTAAGCTCTGGTGTTTTACTTTGAGGATAAGGGTAGGGCAGGGTGTAAGGTATAAAGGTTGCTAGCGTTTTAATTAAGGTTTTACCTACGGCGGTAAAAAATTCAACCTCACTTTCTTGGTTAAGTTCGGGTAACTGTCCCACAACATAAGTAGTAAGTCCATGAGCATTTACGACCCAAAGCACTGAATTGCTTAGGTTTAAGTGGGGAAGGTGTGTCGGTGTTCCCGCTTGAATTTGCAGTGCCCAAAGATCTGGACGGTTTTCTAAAATAAGGGATAAATTTTTAACGGTTTGTTGTTGGATAATCGCCTGGTTCGTTAGCATGATGCGATTTAAATCAATGGCAAAACGATAAGCCAAAAAGGGCAGGATGGTGAGCAGTAAAAACAGCAACAAAAAACGCGTACGAATAGAGAGACGTAAATTAAGTGATTTTATGGCCATTCTATTTGTTTATATTCCCGTTTGTGTATGGAGGTAAAAGCACACCGTTGCTATTTTACGATTTCTTTTTCCAGCTGTAGCCCCGACCGTATTCATTGTGAATAAGGTTAAAGTCTGGGGTAATTTTTTTAAATGCATTGCGAATTCGGCAAATATGAGTATTAATGGTATTACGCTCAACAACGCCTTGCGTTGAAGATTGCAACGCATCATAAGAGACAACGCTCTCTTCGCCTGCCAGTGCAAACTGCTTTAACATTTCAAACTCTGTTGCGGTTAAATCCAATGGTTTTTCATGCCAGTAGGCTTTGTACTGATCGTGAGAAAGTTCTAAGTATTGAATTTTAGATTTCCCCCCCCCTTCATCTTGATTTTGAGTATTGCCCGTAATACGCAGTAGGTTTTTAACTTTAACAATGAGCATGTTAAGGCTAATGGGTTTGGGTAAATAATCAATTGCCCCCAATGCATGACCCGTATAAATATCAAACTCAGAGTGTCTTTCAGATAAAAAGATAATAGGAATGGCTTGTTGATAACCCAAAAGATGTTTCGCTAAATCAAAGCCTCCATCTACTTCGGCGCCTAAAATAATATCGGAGATGACTAAATCAGGTAAAGATGCATCAAAGCTATCTTCGGCACTTTGACGGTTATCAAATGCATCCACAGCAAAGCCTTGTTGTTCTAAGCTCGTAACAAGGCTTTCCAGTTGAATCGGATCGTCCTCTATCACCGCAATGCGAAAATCAGTATTTGATGTCATTTATTTATTCCAATATGTTAAACACATTAACCAATGTGCTGAAAATCTAAAACTTGCATATTCATGATTAAACCCGCGTCTTGAATGGGCAATACGATTGCATCTTCTTCAGATTCGTTGTGATGAGAGTGCCACCAACCTGGGGGGGTAATAAAAGCAGATCCAGCTGTCCAAGTGGCTTTAATGGGATTGATTATATAGCCTTCTTTATCAATGTCCTTGCCAATCAAGGTGTACGTATTTTCACCCGCAGCCACACAAAAATCAAGCGCAATAGAGTTATGACGGTGAGGTTTTTGCGTAACGCCCGCAGGCAGTACGTTGTACAACGCCCATAAGGTATGAGTGAGCGTCATTGTAATGGGAAAATTTGGGTTTGAAAGTAATATTCCCGTTCGATTACGGCCTTCTGCTATTTTTCGAATGTCACTCAGTTTATTGCTTAAAAATTCTTTAGTGTATAAAACAGGTTCAAAGCGAGGAGAGGCGGGGGATACGCCTAAATAAGCTAAAAGTGGCGCATCATGCACCCAATAAATAGCCGTATCAGAACTGGCGGTATGAATGGCATCAAGTACATTTGGAAGCGTAAACAGATCACCCGCTTTCCACTCAATCGTACCTTCACGCATTTGGGTTTTGCCTGTGCCTCGAATAATATAAAACACTTGAGAGGTGGCTTTGGCAGTTGTTTTTAGCGTATCGCCTTCGCAAATACGTAAAAAACTTGCCATTAAATTAGGGGAGGTTGCAGGAACATCGGTTTTTAAGGATTCTGACAAATCAAAAGGAATTGTGCGGGTTTTTCCTTCTTGGTGCAATTGGCTAGGGTAAGCGATCACATCAATAGTGGGCATTGGCGGGTTAACGGCCGACATGTACTCTTTAACTTGCGCTTGATGTTGCCATTTTTGTTGTGAGGCTTCTTGAATTTGTTCAGTCTGTATAAAATTATTCATCGTTTATTACTAGTATCTTGTTGTTATGACTATAGTTTAAATTTATTAAGCTTTTTACGCTCACTGGAGGAGGGGATGTTTAACGCTTCTCTATACTTCGCAATGGTTCGACGTGCAACGGTAATCTCTTTTTCTTCCAGTAATGCCATTAACTTGTTGTCACTTAAGGGTTTTTTAGGGTCTTCTTTGTCAATCAACCCTTTAATATGAGATTTAATGGCCGTTGCGGATTGGTCAGCACTGCCATATTGACTCACTCCTGTTGAAAAAAAGTATTTTAACTCATAAGTGCCACGAGGGGTTTGCATGTATTTTTGAGTGGTGGCACGAGAGATGGTGGATTCATGTAATTCTAAGTCTTCGGCAACCTCCCTTAACACTAAGGGTTGCATGGCTTGCTCGCCATCTTCAAAAAATTGGCTTTGTTTTTCAACGATAAAGCGTCCTACTCTTAATAAGGTTTCGCCTCGGCTGTGAATGCTTTTAATGAGTCCTTTTGCTTCAATCAATTGCTCTTTAATTTTTTTGGATTGTTCGCTATCATTAAGATTTTTGGTTAAATCCACATAGGCAGAATTAATACTCAAACGAGGAAAAGCACTGGCGTTTAGTTCAATCAACCAACCTTGTTTTGCTCGCTTAATTCGAAGGTCTGGCACAATAACCTCTGACTGCGTGCTTGAAAAATCTCGACCTGGTCTAGGATTAAGCGACTGAAGTAGCTTGAGCAGAGTTTTAAGCTCTTCGTCATTTAAGCCGTAAAACTTCTTGATTCGCTTATGATCATGAAAAGAGAGCCATTCAAAATGATTTAAAACGAGCTGTTTTGCCGTTACAACAAAAGGATTGTTGGGCAAGGCATTTAATTGTAACAAAAGGGATTCTTGTACATTTTGAGCGGCAACCCCCGTGGGTTCAAATTGCTGAATGACCTTTAACACACTTTTAAGTACATCAATGGCATAGGGCACTTGCGGTGACTCTTTTTGATTGATGGAATCCAGTAGGGCGCTTAGATCTGATGCGAGATAGCCTTCATCATTAATATCATCAATAATATAAGAGGCCAGAACTTCTTGGCCATCGTCCCATGGATAAATATCGGATTGCCAAAAAAGGTGGTCATGCAGTGTTTTTTCGGACGCGGTATAGGTTTCGGCACTCACGTAATCGTCTGCTGATTGAGAGCTCATAATAGGCGTATGGTCGGTGTAGACCTCATCCCAGTTGCAATCAATTTCTAGGTCATTCGATAAGCTTTCTGAATCGCTGTTCATCTCAATCGGTTGTTCATCAGCCACGGAAGATTTTTCATTTTCGCTCTTTTCAAGCTGCTTTTCATCTAGTGATTCTAAGGATTCACTGTCCTCATTAGATTGCTCCTCCTCAACTTCAAGAAGATAATTCACCTCAAGCGTGGCCTCAATAGTTTGCTGTACCTCTAAGGCCGAATATTGCAAAATCTTAATCGACTGCTGGAGTTGAGGGGTTAATTTGAGCTGTTGGCCAATATTGATTTGTAAACCGGGCATGAGTGCCATCTGAAAAACACCTCCTAATATTGGTTAATATTTAATCTTAGTATAATAATCTAAAATCAACTTAAACATCTATAAAGTTAAAGGCTGAAATGATTAAAATGTTTTAAATTCGGGCTTAAAGCCTAGGTTAAGAAAGTAAAAAATAAGATTATTTAGGTCTAAAAAAGGATGTAAATAAGAATTTTAAGTATATTTTGAAGCATTTCCCTATCAAATTCCAAGATTTACTAAGCACTGTAACCAATTGAATTTTAACTAAAAATGCTTAATTGTTAAGAGTGAATGCAGATAAGTTCCTGCCACAAATACGCCACAGTATATTCGCATAATGTATATTATGTTAAATTGGTACTTAAATAAGATAACCGTAATAAAGCTATCCCCCTCCACATTTTAAAATAGGATTTTTACTTTGGCTGAAATGGAACCGACTTAAGGCTTGAGTTGATGATTAAGGCAAAATAGTTAAAATTATTTCTGGCGGTCTGCCAATCACAACTTTATCGCCAATCTGAATAATCGGGCGTTCAATCAATTTTGGATGTTGCACTAAAATATCCAACCATTCATCATTGGTTTTATCATCTTCTTTATTTAACCCCAATTCTTTAAATAACGTTTCTCCCGTACGGATAATATTGAATGGTGATACCGACATCAAATGACACAGTTTTTTCAAAGTCTCTTTGCTAGGTGTTTGCTCAAGGTATCGAACTTCTTCAATCTCCATATTTTGAGCGTTAAGCAGCTCAAGGCTGGCACGGCTTTTTGAGCATTTTGGGTTATGATAGATGATGGCTTTAGTCATTTTCTTGCTCCACAGTATGATTACTTGATTCGCTCTCTAAGCGATTACTTAAGGCCGACTCTACGGCTTCAATACGGGATTTACAGAGCTGATAAGCCCTTGTGGCTTCATCCACCATGGGCACTAATTCATCAATATCAACGTCTGAAGTATCGGATAATTTTTGTGCAATGGCCTGTAATTTTTGATAGTTTTCTTTAAAGCTTTCGGCTGCTTGAGTCACTTGACCCTCCCTTTTCCTATTTTTAATTATTTTTTGTGGCGACTTTCAAGCAAGGCTAAATACCTACTTTACAATGCCTTTTTTCGTATCAATCGTCGCGAGGACACGACCATCCATAAACTCTAATTTAACTTTTGCCACGTTTAAAGCGTCCTTGGCAGTGGTTATCGGCTTGTTTGTTTTGGGATTTTGGGCAATATTAAACCCTCGGCTGAGCTGTGTTTTAGGTCCAGAGCTTAAAATAAGTGCCATCCACTGTTGAATAGATTGTTTCTTTTGTGCCACCGCTCGCAGTGCATTTTCTTGGGCTGTTTTCTGTAGCTGTTCAAGTCCTATTTTTTGCAAAACTACTTTGTTTTTTAACTGTATCTCTATGGAGTTCATTAAATCATTTAAATGGTGTTGCTTGGTTTGAAGTTGCTGCTCACTGAAGCGACGAATCTCTGAGTTTAAGGGTTCGACACGTTGTTTCCAGTGAAATAATACCCGTTGGCTACCGTGTAAAATGGTTTGATTTAAGCGATGTAAGTTTTGCTCAAGTTGCTTAACGGACAGTTTACTCGTGTGCTCAATTTTTTTCCAATGCGTTTGCGCTTGCTGCGCTTGTTGAAAAATTTGTTGGCGAATATGACCAATCACTTTACTCGGCGTGTCAAAACGTTGATTAGCCACTTCGTCTAAAATGGTGTTATCTCTTTCATGCCCAATTCCTGTCATAACAGGGAGATTGGCGTCGCATAAGAGTTTAGCAAGTGGGTAGCTGTTGAGTGTATGCAAATCCAATTTTGCCCCCCCCCCTCTAATAATCACCAGCCCATCAAATGGATTGGATTGATGTAAAGCATGAATGGCTTGAAAGGCGGCTTGCATTTCTTGTTGTACTGCATCGCCTTGAAAAGCACTGTAAAAATATTTAAATTCACATAAATTTTGCTCATGCAAGCGATCCGCATCGGCTCTAAAATCCCCTAAACCCGCGGCATCTGGTGGTGCAATCACTGCCACTCTAAAAAAATCATTGGGAAGTAAAAACCGTCTATTTTGTTGGTAAATACCCTCTGTAATCAATTGCTTTCGCAGATCACTTAAGTTTTTTTCTAATGCGCCTAAGGTATAGCTTGAATCAATGTCTTGAACCACAATGGAAAATCCATACTGTTCATGAAAACTAACTTCGGCCAATAACAGTATTTTTTGTCCAATGGCTAAAGGGCTGCCTGTTTCAGCCTCAAAACGTTTTAACAGCCCCGTTGCTTGGTTTTGCCAAATCATGGCTCGGCAACTGGCAATGGTTTTTCCTTGTGCATCGCTCTGGGTTAGCTCTAAATAGACATGCCCACGTCGAGTGTTTAGATTGGCAATCTCGGCCATCACCCAAACAGCACCAGGCAATGCTTGGCGTAAAGCGGTTTGAATATTTCTAAGAAAACTTGAAAGATCAATGCCTCTTTTTTTATTGATAGACGCTTGAGTGTCATCCGTAAATAATAACGGTTGCCCAGTCTTTTCAATGTGTTGCGTGTTATTCATCGAGTCAGAAGTAGCTGGCAACCAGCGTTTAAACGCCTCCCCAGAGGTGGTTAAATCGGCAGGAATGTACCATTTTCTACTGGATGCATCCCAACGTGCTCCCAACTGCTTGGCTTGATCTTTCTCTCGAAAGGGAACGTCTAAAAAAATCATGGCTTATCTGTAATCCGTTGCATTTCATTTAACACCAACTGATGAGCCGCTTTTACCACCTCAAGTCCAGCGCCCTCTTTACAAGCGTTTTCCGATAAATAACGTCGCCACATACGAGCACCTGGTAATCCATGAAACAGTCCCAACATATGGCGAGTAATTTGATTTAATTTGCCCCCCCCTGTTAAGTGTTGCTCAATATAGGGAAACATACGGTACAGAACCTCTTTACGGCTGGGTGCTTGTTGTTGTGTATCGTGATAAAACAGCGAATCCACCTCCGCTAATAAATAAGGTCGTTCATACACCGCACGACCTAACATTACGCCATCTATTGGGGGTAAAATTTGATTTGATTCTGACGTAAATTCGTTCGCTAGATGTTTATGAGCCTGCTCTAAACTTGTGATTCCTCCATTAATGGCAATCGACAATTCAGGGAACTGTTGTTTAATTTGATGAACCCAATCATACCTTAGTGGCGGAACATCTCGGTTCTCTTTCGGTGATAGCCCTTGCAACCACGCTTTTCGGGCATGAATAATCACACCATCAACGCCCTCTTCTACCAAACCTTCAACAAACGTATGCAATAAATCAAATGCTTCTTGCTCATCAATGCCAATTCGGCACTTAACCGTCACGGGAATATCAACATTCGCTTTCATCGTCGCTACCGACTCGGCCACTAATTTAGGGTGCGCCATTAAGCACGCGCCAATCATATTATTTTGCACTCGATCACTTGGGCAACCCACATTTAGGTTAATTTCTGAGTAGCCCCACTGCTCCCCTAACTGAGCGCATTGTGCGAGTTCATCCAGTTTACTCCCCCCAAGCTGCAACACAACGGGCACATCCAACTCATCGTGCCCTAAAAAACGGGGCAAATTTTTGCCATAAATAATGGCTCCCGTGGTTACCATTTCGCTGTATAACCAAGCCTGTTGACTTAATTGACGATGAAAATAACGGCAGTGACGATTGGTCCAATCGAGCATGGGCGCAACGCTGAACTGATTGGCGCTATTTAAGTAAGGGTGATTATTTTTTTGGTTTGCACTATCAAAAGTATGTAAAGCATTATTTTGCATGGTTTCTATTCTACTTAGGTTTGTATTTCGATCTTGGAATTAGAGAATATAGAACGGGAGTATTGAGTTTTGGCATTTCGAAGAACATTTTAGGCCTCAAGGAGTGTAGTGGTCAAATTTTTTTAACCCTGTAAATTAAACTGTAATCCCCCCGAAAAATAAACGAATTTAAAAGTAGAATTTCAATTACCCTAAACGGGCAGGAAATTTTATGAAAACATCACGATTTACAGACAGCCAAATAATGAAAATACTCAAGCAAGCCGA
>JAMOLY010000135.1 GCA_027068835.1 Thiomicrorhabdus sp.
CACATATCTATAAAACGTGGCCGCTTGATGAAGCCGTTGATGCCATTGGCGCGATCGCTCGGCGTGAGGTGCGCGGGAAGGTTATTTTGACGGTTTGAGAGGCGGGAAAATGTATACTATACTAGTGGTAGTCGCTACATTGATAACGCTTTGTCTGTTATTGTTTCTATACTCTGGCTGGTACATGAATAAAGTACGAACAATCGGGGTAAAAATTAAACTGGATAGTTTGCACAGTGTTCTTCTTCCGTTGCTTAACACACCAAACGCATCATTTTCAGTCGTAAAAGCAATTGGTAGAGAAGAATTTTTACAGTTCAAAAATGTAGACGAAAGTGGGCAGCGAAAATTACTGTTTGGATTTCCGATTTGTGATTGGTCAATGGAATATTATCAAGACGTTGTTGCTATTTATGATAGAGAGTATTCCCGTTTTGAAAGATCTGATGGGGATGAAATATTTGACGCTTCAAGTGGTAACGCAATGAGGTTTTTGTTTGTAGACTTTCAGGGGGACTATCTTCAGGCGGCTGAATTTTCTGAAAAAATATTTGATCAAGTTTTTCATTATAAGGATGAGTTTGTTCAGGCTTCCAATAACGATTTTTGAAATCGTAACTGGACGGGAGTGGTTGTTTAGTGGAATTAAATCATTTTGAAATAGCGGCATTAGAGCAGTTTTGTACATTGACTGATGTTAAAGTGTCTTACCTGCGAGACTTAGAAATTTCAAACAGGGATGTTACAAAAGCCGGTTTCATGACGGAGTTTAAGGAGAATAACTTACTCTGTGAAAAGAGAGTTTTTGATCTGATTCCAGATGCCGTTTCTTTACCCTCGGAAACAAATGTTGGTTTTTTGATTTATTTCGAAAAAGGCAAACTTGTGGCTTTAGAAGGATATGTATATGGCGATGAATGGCCCACCAAAGATAACGAGTTAAAGTTTTCTGATTTGCCGATTAAGCTGTAGTTTCAGCTGAATGGAAGGTGTTGATATAGATAGAGTGTTTTATGTTTCTATTTTTATTTAATAATCGTCATCCCAATGACAATTGGGATCCAATACGTAAGTTTAGGTGGTTTGGATGGTTGGTTATTGGATTCCAGCTTTCGCTGGAATGACGGTGGTGGGTAAATATAAATTGTTTTCTATCCGTCGTCATCCTCGGACTTGATCCGAGGATCCAGAGAGGTTGCCTTTGGTTTTGAACTTGAATTGGGTTGTGTGTTTCGCCTTGTATATTCTGGATCTTCGGGTCAAGCCCGAAGATGACGAATGGAGAGTATTGAGGGGCTAATGACTACGGATAGGGTTTGAGGTTTCCGCTCACGCAAATTTTGCGAAGCAAAATGCTCCGCTGGGGCGGCGCATAAGCGCCGAGGCCCAGTCGGGCCTAGTTTCAGAATCTGCCGTCAGTTTCCAGCGTGTGGCTAGAATTATCCGTGGAACTCAGTGGAGGAGGCGAAGCCGAACGACTAGGGCCAACGGCCTTCGGGGCTAGTGCCCCGCGCTAGTGCAGGCCCGAGCAAAGCGAGGACCAGCCGTGAACTAAGGAGCAGGCGAAGCCGAACGACTAGGGCCAACGGCCCTCGGGGCTAGTGCCCCGCGCGTCATGTCGAAGACATGCCTTCGCATGATGTGCAGCGTATGGCGACAGCCGTTAGCGTGAACGGAACAACCAAACCCTAAACCTTATCGATTCCAGTAAAACCGAATTAAAATAACGCTGGTTGGAACGGATACCCTGAATTCACCTTCTGGCTTTCGCCAGAATGACGGATTTGAGTGTCAACTCAGTTCTTCCAACTTAGCCCGCGCCTTTTCAAAGTGCTCATCCTTAATATGCGTCTTTATCAGGCTGATGGCGGTGGCGAGGACGGCCATGTCGTCGGTAAAGCCTAGACCTGCCAAAAAGTCGGGAATGACATCTATTGGCATGATGAAATAAGCAAGTGCGGCTAGCAATATGCCTTTGGCACGGGCAGGGGTTTGTGGATCGAATGCACAATAGTACGCAGCGATGGCTTTTTCGGCAAAAGGAATTTTGGCGAGGACTTTTGCGATTTTTGGCCAAAATCCAGACTTAACCTTTTTTTCGTTCTGTGAAACCACCACAGGCAGGT
>JAMOLY010000136.1 GCA_027068835.1 Thiomicrorhabdus sp.
AGGGCATTAAGGTGAAGCAGGATGAAAGTGGGTATTAAATTAAAAATAAGGTTTTTTAAGTTAAAAAATAGAACTAAAAAACCTTATTAAAACAGGGGGATAGAGAGGGTGGATTATTCTTTCACTTTTTTATAGGCTTTTTTAACCGCTTTGGTTACTCGTTTTTGAACGTCCCAATGTTCGTCAGCCGACATGTAAAACGACATATCAATATCATAACGAATATAACGGGGTGAAATACGGTTTAAAGCAATACAGGCCATATCTGCCGCTTGGTTTTCATCAATGTTGTCGCCATATTTTTCTTTGATCTCATTGAAGACTAAACGCTCGTAATAATTGTGTACCGTATCCATTGCCATGGGTGATTCCTCGCTTACGTTAGATAACTCTGATTTGACTTCTCACTATACCGCGATTGTAAGATAAAAAAAAGGCTCTTGTAAATCCCTAATTCGCATTTCTATGTGCGAATTTTGGTTGAACTGTTAATATTGCCTATACATGTGATAAGGGGGGGATAATTTTGAATATTGTACGTAAAGAGACCTTAATTGATGGAGCGGTAGGCTTGTTAGAGGTGCGTTGTTTTGTGCCTGAGTTGCTTTCTATGGAAGTTGAAAGTGATTTAAAATCACTTAAGTTGGTGGTGTTGAGTCACCCGCATCCACTGCATGGGGGAACGATGAATAATAAGGTGGTGACGACGATGGAACGTGCCTTTAAGGGGCTGGGTTATGTAACGGTGGCCTATAATTTTAGGGGTGTAGGGCAGAGTGAGGGGGTTTATGATGAAGGTGTCGGTGAACAGGAGGATTTGCTGGCGGTGGTGGCGTGGGCAAAAACAATGTTTGCGATTGAGCATGTTACGCTGGCGGGATTCTCGTTTGGCAGTTACGTCTCATTAAAAGTGCAAGAGCGTTTAGCTGTTGAGGCATTATGCACCGTTGCACCGCCTGTTGGGTTGTATGACTTTTTTGAGATAGAGGGGGGGGTAAAAAATGTTTGGTCGTTAATTCAGGGTGGGCAAGATGAGGTAGTGTCGGCATTGGATGTGGTGGATTGGGCGTTATCATTAAAGCGTTCACCTGATATTTATTGGCGTGCACAGGCGGGGCATTTTTTTCATGGTGAGCTGATTTGGTTAAAGAAGGCGATTGAATTAATTTTTAAATAAAAAATCCCCCTCCCATTTTCTATTTTTTAGTATGGTAACCGTCTCTATGTCTTAAGGAATACGAAGAACATAAAGTCAATTTTATTTGAGGATATAATCCTAATTGTGTAAATACCCTTTTAGATATGGGGAGCAATCTGTTCCTCAAATTCAATTATAAAACGATTTAACGCAGGTTTCCAATCTCTTATCGGCATTGTCCATTTTTTAGACGCCGCTTGAATTGCCAAGTAGATAACTTTACAAGTAGATAACTTTAAAGGTGGCATCATCACTTGGGAATACCTTTCTTGTTTTGACTGACTTTCTTATTACACTGTTTAATGATTCGATGGCATTCGTCGTATAAATCACCTTACGGATATCCGCAGGATAATCAAATATCGTGTTTAAATTTTCCCAATTAGCATACCAAGAACGGCTGATTTTAGGGTATTTATCATCCCATTTTTCAGTAAACCGCTCTAGCTCTAATTTGGCTTCATCCTCTGTAACGGATTGATATATAGACTTTAAATCCTGAGTGACTACTTTGTAATCTTTCCATGGTACAAACTTGAGCGAATTCTTCACCATATGAACAATACAAAGCTGGATTTTTGTCTCTGGAAACGTGGCGCTGATCGCTTCTGGAAAGCCTTTTAAGCCATCTACACAAGCGATCAACATATGCTTCATGCCGCGATTTTGAAGGTCGGTCAATACTGAAAGCCAGAATTTTGAACCTTCATTTTCAGAAATCCACATGCCTAATAGTTCTTTATGCCCCTCTAAGTTTACGCCAAGTGCCAAATAGATTGAAGTGGCTACACTATCTCGTACCTAGATGATGCATTACTATATCATCAAACGAGGAGAGGCAAATGGCTCAACGAAAATACGATCAACAACTTAAAGATGACGTTATAAATGCTGTAATTAT
>JAMOLY010000137.1 GCA_027068835.1 Thiomicrorhabdus sp.
GCTCCGTAAGATGCTTGATGTTCGCTGTTAATAGCGCAACCTGCACCTCCGAAGACCCGGTGTCAGTGTCTGACAAGCGATATTCTGCTACGATTTTCGCTTTAGTTTCTGCGTTCAGAGACATAGTCCTAAGTTCCAGATAAGTACCTAACAATTACAGTTATAAAAAATGCAAAAGTAGATTGGGTTGGTAAAGTAGCCACAAAATATGACTGCACGTGAAAAGGCGCGCATTATAACACGCTAGGGTGCTTAATGGCATTAGGTTTTGTTGATTTGAATGTAATTAATTACACTTTAGTTCCCACCTCCCCCTTTTTTCGATGTTTTGTACTTTTTAGAAGTCTTTTAGTCTTAAATGTTGGTTGTAAGTAAGCTATAGCCAGTTAAATATAAGTATTTGTATACAAATCGTCGAAAAAAGGGGGAGGTGGGAGTTTAAAAGAGTGAAAATAGCAAACTTAATTGGTTTTCATCATTCTCTTGGGCGCAAGTAAGCTATTACCCTGTTTGTCTTGAGAATATCGACCAATGCCAATAAATTCTCCATCTTCTAGGTACATTTTTATCATGTCGCTTTCAGGAACATCAGGTCGTGATGCTTTTAAGCCATTTTTTACGCGGTTTGCATCTGCTTCATTCAAAATGATAGAAGGTAATTTAATTAAAGCGCTATCAATAGGGAGTAGGGTGTCTGCGAGTTCGCCTGACTCTGATAACTTTTCAATATCTTCAATGGTGTAAAGTTTACTGCAGTCAAAAGGTGATACGTCTGTACGGCGTAGCATACTGAGGTGTGCGCCAAAGCCTAAAGCTTCTCCAATATCTTGAGCAAGTGTGCGAATGTAAGTGCCTTTGCTACAGTGTGCATCAACAGTGATGGTGTCGTCTGTCATGTTTAGGAGAGTCAATTCGTGAATTGTGACATTGCGGGCTTTGCGTTCGATCTCAATGCCTTGTCTCGCGAGTTTATAAAGCGGTTGGCCATTATGTTTGAGGGCTGAATACATGGGTGGGATTTGTTCGATGCCACCTCTAAAATTTTCTAGTACGTTTTCTATTTGTTCTTCGGTGAAAGGTGTTACTTCGCGTGTTTGTAAAATATCCCCTTCCTTGTCACCTGTTGTTGTTGTCTCACCAAGTTGCGCAGTAAAAACATAGCGTTTATCAGAGTCGAGAAGATAAGCAGAGACCTTACTGGCTTGTCCAAAACAAATAGGGAGAACGCCAGTGGCGAGTGGGTCAAGGCTACCAGTATGACCAGCCTTTTTAGCATTGAAGAGGTAGCGAACTTTTTGTAGTGCAGAATTGGAGCTTCTGCCTAGTGGCTTATCGAGCAGTAAAATACCGTCAATATCGTTGCCTTTTTTATTTCTGGACATGGCTTTTAGACATTTGTTCAATCACTATAGTGTGCTAACTTTTTATTTATCTGACTTTATAGCCTTGTCAATTAAATGAGATAAGTCATTAGCGCGTTGCTCTGTATCATCGTAGATGAACTTGAGAGAAGGCGTGCTACGTAATTTAATTGCGCGGCCCAATTCTCTGCGTAAGAAGCCTGCGGCACTGTTTAAACCTTCCTCACAAGCTTTATGTTCGTCTTGATTTAACGCGTCAAAATAGACTTTTGCTTGAGATAAGTCTTTGGTGACAGTTACATCAAGAATGCTCACCATGCTAACGCGCGGATCTTTGATCTCGTTGCGTATTAACATGGCAAGCTCTCGCTTGATTTGCTCGCCAATGCGGTCTGTTCTGGAATAATCGTAAGGCACTTTTAAAAACCTATTTGCTTAGAGTACGTTCGATTTCAGTTCTGGTAAATACTTCAATCTGATCACCTGGCTGAATATCGTCGTAGTTTTTAACACCGATACCACATTCAGTACCCATAACCACTTCTTTAACATCATCTTGATGACGACGTAGTGATTCAAGGACACCTTCGTATACAACCACATCATTACGAAGAACACGGATAGGTTCGCTTTTCTTAACCTTGCCTTCGATAACTAAACAACCCGCGATATTACCAAAGCCAGAACCTGTAAATACGTCTTTAACTTCTGCAATACCGA
>JAMOLY010000138.1 GCA_027068835.1 Thiomicrorhabdus sp.
GCCAGTATGAGTACTTGATAAAGGCGCAAGAAACCTTACAGGTTGTGGTTCCGTTTGCATTGCTGATTGTTTTTCTTCTGCTGTATATTATTTTTAAGGACATTACAGAAGCTTTAATGGTGCTAGGAGTCTTGCCATTCGCTTTATTGGGATCGGTCTGGTTTATTTGGTGGTTAGATTACGATTATTCCATTGCGGTGGCGGTGGGAATGATTGCTTTGGTTGGAATTGCGGCGGAGTTTGGGGTCATTATGTTGATGTATCTTAAGCATGCAATTCAAGAAGCAGAAAGTGAAGGTCGTTTGAATAATTCTAAAGAGCTTATTGCCGCCATTATGATGGGTGCGGTTCAGCGTGTTCGGCCAAAAGTGATGACGGTAAGTGTGATTGTCATTGGTTTATTACCCATTATGTTTGGTACAACAACAGGATCCGAAGTGATGAAGCGCATTGCCGCTCCAATGATTGGCGGAATGATTTCGGCTCCCGTGGTGTCGATGTTACTGATTCCTGTTTTAACCTACATACTCTATAAGCGCCGATTATTTACAAATCAAAAAAGAGTAGGAGAGGAACAATGACACATAATTCTATATATCGTCTCTGTCATAAAAAATTGAGCATCATCATTGGGCTTTTTTTACTGCCTTGTTTGGTTTCTGCAAACAATACACCTGTGGTTTCTTCTGTTCAAGAGCCATCGTTACAGCAGTTATTTATGCTTGGATTAGAAAACAGCCCTGCGATTCAATATGCACTTGCACAGCAAAGCAGTGCATTAAATAATCAAAAAGTGGTGGACTCTTTTTTACAGCCAGAGGTGCGCTTTCAGTCTGAGTTAAGTTACGCTTGGATGGAAAAACAATCCTATGCAAGAACGGCAAGTCAGTTGCAAGCTTCTTACCCTCTCTATCAGCCAGATCGAGAGGATCGTTCCAGTATTGCCTCCTATCAATCTTTGGAGCGTAAATTTCAGCTAGAAGAAGCAAAGCAAGCTTTGTGGTTAAGCGTATCAACGTTGTATTTTAATTATTGGACACAAAAAGCCGAGCAGACCTTTTTGCAAAAAGATTTTGAATCCATTAATGAGATCATGGAGCAAGTCAAGCAGCGATTTACAATTGGCTATCAAGATTTAAATGATATTTCTGATATACAGGCACGTTTGGATCGTAATCGTGCAGATTTGATTCGAATAGAACAAAATTTGCATATGACAGAGATTGAGTTAGAGTCCGTACTGGGTATTTCGATTGATTTATCAAAATTCCCCCCCCCCCCTCCTTTTTCTTCTGAAATCAATCTAGAATTTAAGCAAGACGATTTGTCTAAGTTAGTTCGACAGCATCCCGCTCTGTTACGGTATGAACAAGTGCTTTTAGCCAGTCATAAACAGGTGGAATATGAGAAAAATAAAGATGGCATTGTTGTTCAAGCGTTTAGTGTATTAGTAAATAACCAGAGTGATGGCTATTTTTATGATGACATGCAAGCGGTTAAGTTGGGATTGAAATTAACGGTTCCTATCTATATAGGGAATAGAATTAGTGCCTCTGTGGCGAAAGCACGATCTGAAAGTAATCAGATAAGTGCCTTAAAAAGACAAAAAAAATTGTTATTAGAGGCCAGTTTTCAGAATGCGATAGAGAGTTTGCAACATAATCAAAAAAGATTGGTCGCTTTAGAGCGTGTTCTGGATTCGAATAAGCAAGCATTGGTTGCCGCAGAGAATGGATTAATTACGGGCAATCGAAATATTTTAGATTTATTGGATGCTCAAAGGAATTTACACCGTGCAGAGCGAGATATTGCGATTTTGACGAATCGCCTATGGAGTAACTGGTATTTATACCAACGAAGTACGGGAAACATCTCTGTTTTATCGTGATGCTTCTTATTTAAACAGCTTGTTTTTAGGTGATAAAAAATAAAAGATAGAAACTTCCTGAAAAAGGGTTGCGTTGTAAGCTGTATTGGTTAGAATACGCCCCGTTCCGAAGCAAAGGCTTTTAAGCCAGAAGCTTCGAGGCCGAGAAGTTATATAGACAGATCGAAATCGTGAAAAAAGTTTTCAAGAAAA
>JAMOLY010000139.1 GCA_027068835.1 Thiomicrorhabdus sp.
TTGATCACATCATCCTACCTAGCGGCAACCGCATCATCTTGCTTGCACAAGGTCGTTTGGTTAACTTAGGTTGTGCGACTGGCCACCCTAGTTTCGTAATGTCTAACTCATTCACTAACCAAGTTTTAGCTCAAATCGAAATCTTTAAAGATGGCGAGAAGTACGAGAACAAGGTTTATATGCTTCCTAAATCATTAGATGAAGAAGTAGCACGTTTACACCTTGAGAAGATCGGTGTTAACTTAACTGAGTTGACTGATTATCAGGCTGAATATATTTCAGTAGATAAGAAAGGGCCTTACAAGGTTGAGCATTACCGCTACTAAACCGTAAGCAAGTATCGTCATACTGGCGAATGCCAGTACCCATGTTGAACAACAGCACAATCTCACACATGGATTCTGGTATGCACCAGAATGACGTATGCTAAAAGCCTCTTCTCTTTCTTGCAAAGGAAGGGGCTTTTTCATAAATGAACTAGGAAAACATTATGAAAGCACAATCATTTAGTTTTGAGTTTTTCCCGCCTAAGACAGACAAAGGAATAGCAAACCTCGCAAAAGTACGCGATGAATTTGCAAAACTTAAACCTGCCTTCTTTTCGGTAACGTATGGCGCTGGCGGATCGACACAAGACTCAACTATTAATACAGTAATCACGACACAAAAAGAGTCAGGGATACCAACAGCATCGCACCTTTCTTGTGTAGGTTCTAGTGCAGAACAGATTCGTGATATTCTTACAATGTATAAAGAAAATGGTATCAACCGCCTTGTGACATTACGGGGTGATTTACCTTCGGGAATGCGTGACATTGGTGACTTTCAATATGCCAACGAATTAATCGCTTTTATTCGCAAAGAAACCGGTGATTATTTTCAGATTGAAGCAGCAGCATATCCAGAAATGCATCCGCAAGCCAAAAACTATCAAACAGATATTGATAATTTTGCACGAAAGATGAATGCAGGTGCTGACCGCGCGATCACCCAATACTTTTACAATCCTGATGCCTACTTCCACTTTGTAGACAGTGTTGCAAAAGCAGGGGTAGATGATCCTATTGTTCCGGGCATTATGCCTATTACGAACTTTGTACAGCTTGCACGATTTTCTGATGGCACGGGTGCCGAAATTCCACGCTGGTTACGTAAACGCCTTGAAGGTTATGGTGACGACTTAGAATCTATCCAAAAGTTAGGCAATGAATTTGTTACTCAGATGTGTGAAAGGCTTTTAGAAGGTGGCGCACCAGGTTTACACTTTTATTCTATGAATCGAGTTGAGCCAAGTTTATCTATTTGGAATAATTTAGGGCTTTCTGAGCGTTAAAATACCAAATATCACATAAAAAATCATACAAATCATCGAGCCGAGCATCGCGAGACAATGTTGGCGCGATAGTGACAACTACCCGCAGGGTGTGTAAAACACATAAAAAGAGGGGGGGTGATCTATAAATAACGCTATTTTTATAGATCACCCCCCCTCTTTTTCGATGATTTGTACGTGTTTTTTGTTAAAAACATGGCATCGCCATAGCTGAAGAAGCGATATTGCTCTGAAATAGCGTGCTTATATGCTTGCATGATATTGTCATAGCCTGAGAAGGCTGAAACCAGCATCAATAAAGTCGATTCTGACAAGTGAAAATTCGTAATCATCGCATCGACAACATTAAACTTATAACCTGGGGTAATAAAAAGCTTAGTATCAGCTGTAAATGGGCGTAACGTGCCAGTCTCTTTTGCCGCAGACTCTAAACTACGCACACTCGTCGTCCCCACAGCTATCACTCTGCCACCACGCGCTTTGCACGCTTCAACCGCATCACAAACCTGTTGATCAACCTCTACCCACTCGGTATGCATTACATGATCATCTAAATTATCCACACTTACTGGCAAAAATGTCCCCGCACCTACGTGGAGAGTAACTTGCACTGTTGCTACACCTTTATCTTTTAAACCTTGCAGCAATTCATCTGTAAAATGTAAGCCTGCGGTTGGCGCGGCAACAGCCCCGAGCTTTTTGGCAAAGACAGTTTGATAGCGCTCTTTATCCGCCTC
>JAMOLY010000140.1 GCA_027068835.1 Thiomicrorhabdus sp.
AGGAGGAGGCAAGGGTAAGCAATTGACCGCTGGCACCTTGTAATGTGGCGGCACCGTTGATGGTGTAGGTCTGTCCAGCAGCAAAAGTCATCTTGGAATTGGCGGTGGTGTTGGTGAAGTTGTTGGTCGTAAATGAATCGGTAAAATTTACACCAGACGTTGATGCGTTATTGACGGTAAGGTGGTTAAAATTACTGCTGTTTGTGGTAATCGTTTGCAACGTGGATCCATTTAAAATCACGGTGGAGCCTGTTGAAATGATATCTGCCTGAACACTGCCCGAGCTGCGAACCTCAATATTACCCCCCACTGTCACGGTGCTGTTTGTTATATCAAATCGTTTTAAAGCCGTGTCTCCGCCTTGTCCAACCTGTATTTTTCCCCCCACGGTTAAGTTAAATTCATTGGTGTTGTATGTTACTGCACGGTCTGCAAAGGTATCTCCGTTAAGAATTAAAGCATTGTTCGCATTAATCGTAATATTTCCAACTTGTTTTACGGTTGTTCCGTGTCGAGCAAGCTGAATTGTAGAGTCGTAGCCGTTATTCAGGGGGGGGATATTTTGTGTATCATTGCCAAAAAAATGTAACCGAAAAAGGTTAATCGTTGAACTCGCATGAACCACCAAAGGGGTTGGCGTGCCAAGCAAAAAAATACTTGAACCACTCAGACTGCCTGAACCTACCACGAGTTGTCTTATTACGGCTAGCAAATTATTTAAATTTGTTACGTTTCCTGACTGACTGACGGTTAAATAACGAAGGCCATTGCTCCAATAGCTACTCAAATTATTGTAGGTAAGGGAACCCGTTCCAGTCATAATAAGGTGAGCGCTGTTGTAGCCATCACTGATTTCACTGCCATCCGCCACAAAGTGACGCGCTACGGTAATGGTTGAAAGGCGTGCCTCAGTTTGCCCACCTGTCTGTAAAAAATCCCTATCCACATTAATGGCGTAGTTTGAGCCAAATTTTGTATTGAGAATGCCATCAATTACACTAAGGTCATTGAGCACACTCAAGGCAGATTCCAGTTGATAGGTTGCAGTTCCTCCTCCATCATTAAAATTAATATTGTAAAAACCTGACAGACTCGCGCCTGTTGAATCAATTCTTTCCGTATTTGACCCCGCTGTAAAATTTACAGAAGAGGTACCCGCATTAAATATGGCGCTATTTGTCCATGAGCCATTTAAAGTAATGAGGTTGTTATCTGCGATAAAGGTGCCATTAATGTCTATATCGTGCGAATTTACTGCGCCAAGCGGTTGATAGGTGTTGCCACTTTTAATGTAGAGTCTTTCGGTTGTATATTCATCAAGGCTGTCTACGGTTAGGTCATTGGCATTATTCACATCGTAAAAAATATCTTCATCGCCACTGGCAGAACGGTCGTACAAGCTAAGATCATTATTAGTTAGGGTTTGATTGTCGTCGCTGCCAATGGTCAAGTGTCTTTCAAACAGCTCAACCCCTGTAATATCTCCTGTACCATCGTACCGTGTTACCGTCACCGCCTCGCGGGTGGGCGCTGCGCTGTTAATATACACGGTAATAACATCACCCATTGCTGGGGTATTAACCCCTGAAATTTCCCAAGTTGCACCAAGCAGCGTTTGTGTTTGAGCTTGTAATACACCATTGATGGCAAAGTGCACCGAGTTGGTGGTTGTATCAGTACAATCTGTTGTTTGATCCACTCGCTTACAACTGCCCGATAGGGTAATCGTTGCGGCATAGGCTTGTTTTTCTTCCAACCAAGTTAACGCTTGTGATAATGGTGTGGGTAATAATGAAATAATACTGGGAAGCGTTAGCAAAAATATGACAGCAACACTGCGATGCCAATATGCCATCTTCAGTGTTTTCACTAAATTGAGTATTTTTTTAATCATTACAACGCTTACAGCCTAATTCTAAAAATCAACAAAATTTTACAAACATAATAGCAAAACAAAGGCCTAAATAAAATTAATGCTATCTTTCAGTTGCTTATAAAACTTGAGAGTGATTGGGGTGTATCTGTTGTTTTGTACGCGTTGCTAACCGATGCCTTTTTTAA
>JAMOLY010000141.1 GCA_027068835.1 Thiomicrorhabdus sp.
CGGCGGAATGCGCCTCTTTATTGTCCCACTCTATGCCCGCTTTAACCGCGGCTTTTGCCAGCACGGTTTCACCATAGGCAAGTCCTGCAAGCGATACAGTATCGAAGGTACTGAATTCATGAAAGGGCGATTTTAGTTTGCACCGCTCGGCGGCTTGTTTGATAAAACTAAGGTCAAAAAAGGCGTTATGTCCCACTAAAATGGCACGGGTACAGCCCGTTATTTTTATCTGATGGTTGATGGGTTTAAAGAGGGCGGTTAGGGCTTCTTTTTCAGAGACGGCTCCTCTAAAAGGGTGAAAGGGGTCTTCCATGCCTATAAACTTTAAGGCACCTTTTTCAAGGTTAGCGCCTTTAAAGGGCAGTATGTTTTGATCAAAGGTATTGCCTCTTACCAGACGGCCTGCGGCGTTCATGTGTAGCATAACAACGGCCATTTCAAGCAGTGCATCGGTTGTATAATTAAATCCTGCGGTTTCAACGTCAACCACAACGGGTAAAAAGCCTCTAAAGCGGTTTTTAATTTCGATTATTTTAGTCATTAATATAGGGTGCTTAATCTATTTTGAGAGTGCTTTTATAAGCACTTTGGATTGCCTTTGAAGGTTGTAGAGTAACTGCCTCTCTTTGGGTAAAGATTCGAGTGTGTTGAGCGTAAAGCCATGTTCAATAAACCAGTAGTGTGTGTGTGTGGTCAGTAAACATAACTGTGTCAATTGAGTTTGCATAGCTTTTATTTCAATGGCTTGAAGCAGTTCGGCGCCTAAGGACTGTCCTTGGTAGCAGGGGTTTACCGCTAGGCAAGCTAGCTCTCCTAATTCGTTTGAAATAGGGTAGAGTGCCGCGCAGCCAATAATATCCTGATCGCGTTCAATCACAATGAAGTTGTTGATCTCTAATTCCAGCCGTTCGCGTGAGCGTTTTGTGAGTATGCCTTGGTTTTCTAAGGGGGTTATCATGTCGAGTATGCCACCTACGTCTTCAATGTTGGCGGGACGCAGTTGATGATAACGATCACTGAATATGAGCGTGCCGTGCCCGTCTCGGGTAAAAAGTTCTTGCAACAGCGCATCGGGTGCATTTTGGTCGATAAGGTGTACGCGCTTGATATGATGTTTAGTTTTGGCTATTTGGGTTAAAAAGTGCGTTTGTTTGGGATCTTTCGTGGCATGTAATGTTAACTCAAGTTCTGCAACATTCATCTGCTTGGGCAACGCTTGAAGTTGCTGTTGGCTACTAAAAATCATGAGTTTGTCGGCTTGAAGGGCATTGGCCACTTCACACGCTTGTTCCAGTGTATTTAAGTTAAACACTTCGCCGGTTAATGAGTAGGCGAGTGGCGTTAAAAGAACAATTTGCCCCCCCTCTAAACTGGCGGAAATGGCTTGGTGATTAATCTTTCTGAGTTTGCCCGTGTGCTGAAAATCTACGCCGTCAACCACTCCTTTGGGCTGTGCTGTGACCCAGTTGCCTGAAATAATGGGAAGCGGGGCGACGTGTTGATTGTTTGCTTGGCTAAACATGGCTTCTATTTGACTGCGTAATTGGCCGATGGTTTGTTGAAAAATAGGAATCATCTCTGCGGTTGTGATTCTGAAATGTTGATGCAGTTGCCAGTGAATTTTATGGGCTGTAAGGCTGGCATCAATTTGTGTGCTTGCCCCCATGACTAAGACTATTTTTAAGCCAATTTGGTGCAGTAAGCTTAAATCTTGTGAGAGCTGTTTAAATGTGTCGGGCGCAGAGATCAGTGCGTCGGGTAAATAGATGACACAGGTTTTCCCACGGTGTTGTTCGATGTACCGCGAGGATTGTCTTAAGCTATTAATAAAATCTAATTCAGATTGCTTCATGAATGTGCGAAAATAGAGGGATAATTCGTAAGTATAAACAGTCTCATAGGAAAAGTCTAAGTAAGGCCTGATCCTTTAAGGCGAACAATTGCATCAAATAAGGAGTTTTTATGCCAGATTATCGTTCAAAAACCAGTACCCATGGTCGAAATATGGCGGGCGCTCGTGCCCTATGGCGTGCAACCGGAATGCAAACGGAAGATTTTGG
>JAMOLY010000142.1 GCA_027068835.1 Thiomicrorhabdus sp.
AGCGTTAGACTTGGCAGAAAAAGGACGCTATTCGACTCGCCCGAATCCCAATGTAGGATGTGTGTTGGTCAATCATGGCAAAATTGTTGGCTCTGGTTGGCATCAGCAAGCGGGCGAAGCCCATGCTGAACGTCATGCTTTGACACAAGCAGGGGAGCTTGCCAAAGGGGCAACGGCTTACGTAACGTTAGAACCCTGTTCTCACTTTGGTCGTACCGCTCCATGTGCCGATGGTTTGATTGAGGGGGGGGTAAAAAAAGTGTATATTGCCATGCTGGATCCTAATCCACTGGTTTCAGGTCAGGGCGTTCAGCGTTTAGAACAGGCGGGCATTGAGGTGTTTTTAGGGCTGTTGGCTAACAAAGCACATGCGTTAAACATTGGTTTTGTACGCCGAATGGAGCAGGGTTTGCCCTACGTGGTGTTAAAAATGGCGAGCAGTTTGGACGGTCGTACCGCCATGGCAAACGGTGAAAGCCAATGGATTACGGGCGAAGCGTCTCGTTTGGAAGTGCATAAATTACGGGCGATCAGTGGTGCGATTATTACGGGTATTGGCACCGTGTTGGCCGACAACCCAAGCCTAACTGTGCGATTACTCGATGACGGTTTCAGTGTTAAAAAAATCCCCCCCCCCCTTCGAGTGGTTTTGGATTCTAACTTAAAAATGCCCTTAGATGCTAAGGTACTCTCGTCCGAAGCACCAACCTTAGTGGTGACAACGGATGAAAGTTACAAGCGGCAAGCAGATCGAGTGAAGGCTCTAACGGCTCAACCTAATGTAACCGTTTTGAGTGTTGCCAAACAGGTTGGCAAGGGGGGGGGGGTAAATTTACATGCGGTGTTACAGCACCTTGCGCACGTGTTGCACATTAATCGTGTATTGGTTGAAGCGGGCGCGACCTTAGCGGGTGCTTTTGTGAGCGAAAATCGTATTGATGAACTGCACTCGTTTATCGCACCTTGCTTATTGGGCAATCAAGCCAAGCCGATGTTTGTCTTGCCCGACGTTCAAAATATGGCAGATAAAATTCAGCTGCAAATAATATCCATCAAACCGTTTGGGCAGGACGTAAGAGTTGTTTTAAATCGTCCTTAAATTATGCCCTTAAATTTAAAAGGTCTCCAAAGGTAATATCAAATATGTTTACAGGAATTATCGCCGCGATTGGAAAAGTTGCCAAAATAGAACCCCAAAACGGTGATTGGAAAGTCACCATTCATACGGGAAAATTGGACATGTCCGACGTACAGTTGGGCGACAGCATTGCCGCCAATGGTATCTGTTTAACCGCCATTTCGTTGAGTGAAAACAGCTATGTGGCCGATGTATCGGGTGAAACCTTAAAGGTGACCACAGCAGGCGACTGGACAGTAGGAACCGAAGTTAATTTGGAAAAAGCTCTGCGCTTACAAGACCGTTTGGGAGGGCATTTGGTGAGTGGGCATGTGGATGGTGTGGGGGTGGTAAAAGCCATCACACAAGACGGTCGTTCATGGCGTTATGACATTGAAGTGCCGCTGGAACTGGCAAAGTATATTGCCGCCAAAGGATCGATTTGCATCAATGGCATCAGCTTAACGGTGAATCAAGTAAAGGGCTGTGTGTTTGATGTGAATATTGTGCCGCACACACGTCAAGAAACCACCATAAAACACCTGCAAGCAGGCACACGAATTAATTTAGAAGTGGACTTGTTGGCGCGTTATCTTGAGCGTATGATGAGTGCGCCACAAGCCCCCGAAAAAACAAACATTACCTCACGATTTTTAGCAGAAAACGGATTTAAATAACCATGCAGTTAAACACCATTGAAGAACTTATTGAAGATTACAAACAGGGAAAAATGGTCATTCTTATGGATGACGAAGATCGTGAAAATGAAGGAGACCTGTTAATCCCATCCTCGTTGGTGAGTGCAGAAGACATTAATTTTATGGCACGTTATGGTCGTGGGCTGATTTGTTTAACCTTAACCCGAGAGCGTTGCCAACAACTGCACTTGCCCTTAATGGTTAAAGACAACTCCGATCCTCATGGTACACCGTTTACCGTTTCTATTGAAGCCGCTGAAGGTGTAACCACTGGGATTTCTGCCGCCGATCGTGCTGTAACGGTGAGAGCAGCCGTTGCGCCCAATGCAGGCCCAGCAGACATTGTGACACCTGGGCATATTTTTCCGCTGATGGCACAACCAGGAGGGGTGTTAACCCGTGCGGGTCATACTGAAGCAGGGTGTGATTTAGCCCGTTTAGCGGGATTAGAACCCTCTTCGGTGATTGTGGAAATCATGAACGAAGACGGCTCTATGGCGCGACGTGACGATTTGGAAAGTTACGCCGAAGAACATAAAATTAAAATGGGCACCATTGCCGATTTAATTGAATACCGTTTGCAAAATGAACAGACCATTGAACGCGTCTCAGAATGCAAGCTACCTACCGAGTTTGGTGAATTTAAGCTCATTGGTTATCAAGATGTTTTGGAGCACAAAGCGCATTTTGCATTGGTTTATGGTCAATTAAATGAACAAGAGCCAACGTTGGTTCGAGTTCATATGTTGGATACCTTATGCGATGCATTTGCCGCCAAACGTGGTGAATGCGGTTGGTCATTACGCTCGGCGATGCAACAAATTTCGGAAGAGGGCGCGGGAGTGATAGTGGTATTGCGTAAACACGAAGAAGCCACCGAGTTACTCGATAAAATTCAATCGTTTCATATGAAAGATTTAGGCATTAACGCGCCCGAAATGTGCCAAGAAGACGACATTAAAACCTTTGGTTTGGGGGCGCAAATTTTATCTGATTTAGGGCTTAAACAGTTAAAAGTTATCGGTTCTTCGGCCAAAATGAACGGTTTAAGTGGCTTTGGTTTAGAGATTACGGAAGTGGTTGATAAGAGTTCATAAATCGTATGAATATGATATTTTCAATTAAAAAAGTGAGAGCCACTGTGCTGGCACTGCTCTGTTTAGGGAGCAGTCATGCATGGACGGCTGAAAAAAAAGTGGCGTGTGTCAAGCAGCAAACCGAGCAAGGTTGGTCAACGCCTACTGCAACAAGCACAACGGTTATGAGCGGCTCAGAGCTTAATGCCGTGGTAGGAGGAGATGCTAAGTTTCAACCCTATTCAAGCTATGCGGTCATTGTGAAAGAGAACAATCAAGTCAATGTATTAACCTTATCACCCCGTTCGATGGGGTTTTTACCCCTATTTGAAACGCAAGTTGAAGACCAATACGGCAAAAAATGGATGATTAAATCTGATTATTGGTTATGTTATTGAAGGAATTATTTTTAAAAAATAATTTCCCCCCCCTGCCCCTTAGGGTCAACGCACTAAAATTCACTTCCAAATAAAACCTTAGAGCGATACTCATCATTCCACCCCGTATTGAGTCGTTTTTGCTTAATACTCTGTTTTGACGGCTCTGTTTTAAATAAATTCATACAAATATGCCTCAACATACTCATTATAGCGGGTGCATTGTAGAAGGTTCGTTTGAGTAAACAAGGGGGGGGTAAAAATACTTGCTTCCGGTATGAAGAGCGACATAAATACGTGATTCTGTTAAGCTGAAGTTTGTTGTTTAAAGTTTTCCTAGATACCGTTATTTTCCTTATGGTGATAGGGGGGTAATTTAGAGCAAAGGTCTCTATTTGAATAAAAGGGGTAGCTATTTGTGATGCGAATAAGGTTTAAAGCATGGCGGGTTCATCACTGGATTTTGATGGTGGTTGTGCTGTTATTCGCACTGTTTTTTACGTTTAAAGCGCCCTCTTATTCTAATCATATGGCCAATGATATTAAGCAAGCCGTTTTATTGGCAGAAAAGATGCCTCCTGTGGTCTTTGAGGAGCACGTTAAACCTATTTTAGAGCGGCGGTGTGTGGTGTGTCATGGTTGTTATGATGCCCCTTGTCAGCTCAAGCTTTCTTCACCAGAGGGTTTGATGAGAGGCGCCAGTGAAGAGCGTGTGTATGATGGTAAGCGCTTAACCAATATGGCGCCAACCCGTTTATTGATTGATGAAAAAACCACCGAGGCTTGGCGCGAGAGAGGTTTTACCTCGGTGCTGAATGAGGGAGTGAACTCACCTCAAAATAACCTTCAAAACTCAGTTTTATATCACCTTTTAAATCTAAAAAAAGAGTACCCTCAACCACGCGAAGGGTTGTTGCCTGAGACGTTTACATTAGAGTTAAATCGAGAGCAAAGTTGCGCAACGATTGAAACGGTTGAGAGCTATTCTAAAGAACATCCTACTTGGGGCATGCCGTATGCCATGCCTAACTTATCAGATACCTCGTATCAAACGCTGGTTTCTTGGCTGGTTCAAGGGGCGGTTACTCCATTGCCTCCTAAGCCATCTGCTCAAGCTCAGCCTCAAGTTGAGACGTGGGAGCATTTTTTAAATCAGTCCTCCAATAAACACCGTTTGGTGAGCCGTTATTTATACGAGCACTTATTTCATGCGCACATTCAGTTTTTTGAGACCGATCAGCGAGAGTTTTATCGTTTAGTACGCTCTACCACGCCTTCTGGAGTGCCAGTGGATGAGATTGCAACGGTGAGACCGTATGATGCACCGACGCCTAATCTCAACACTCCATTTTATTATCGGTTTGTTAAGTATCACCCGAGTATTGTCGTGAAAAGCCATCTTGTTTATACGCTGTCACCTCAACGTATGAAGCGTTACCAAACGCTGTTTTTTGAGGATAACTATGAGGTGACACAACGGCCGACTTATGAACCGAAGCATTCTGCCAACCCATTTAAAACCTTTGAAGCCATTCCCGTGAAAGCACGTTATCGTTTTTTATTGGACGATGCGCACTTCTTTATTCAAGGATTTGTAAAAGGCCCAGTTTGCAGAGGGCAGGTGGCCTTAGATGTGATTGAAGACCGTTTTTGGCTGGTCTTTTTTGACCCAGATAAACCGTTAATTACCAACAGCCCGCAATTTTTAGGGCAAATGGCGGATGTGTTGCAAGTGCCGTCGGATGACCAAAGTCACTTTGAGGTGATACGAATTTGGACCGAGTACTGGAAGGGATTAAAACAGTACATGGAGCAAAAACAGGCTTGGTTTAAAACGATTGGGGTACACCGTTTAGATCATGCAGTTGGGGCTATTTGGGATGGCGATGGGCATAACCCAAATGCCGCATTAACGGTATTTAGACATTTTGACAGTGCTTCGGTGGCGTATGGTTTAGTGGGTGAACCACCTGAAACGGCTTGGATTATTGATTACCCATTGTTTGAACGGATTCATTATTTATTGGTGGCAGGGTTTAACGTCTATGGCAATGTAAGCCATCAACTGAGCACTCGTATCTATATGGACTTTTTACGCATGGAGGGGGAGGATTACTTTTTGGCCTTTTTACCAGTAGACCAACGCAAAACCATTAGAGACTCTTGGTACCTTGGACAACGTAGTACTGTTGAAGAGCTTTTTTCAGCGCCGCAAGCATGGCTCAGTACGGAATCGGTGATTGGCTATCAAACCGATGATCCAATGGCAGAATTGTATCAACGCATTCAAGCACACCTGTCTCCTATCGCACATTCCGCCTCCTCTTTAAACAGTTGTGATTTACCCTCTTGTGACGCTGTTTTGACAGCAGATAAGGCCAAACAAGCGCAGCAACAAAAGGTGGATCAGGCGATGGCTAAAATTTCTCAGCTAAAAGGAGCGCAATTAGCGCCTTTTCCAGATGTCGCGTTTGTTCGAATTAAGACCGCGCAACCAGAGAATGATTTTGCCTACACCTTAATTCGTAACAAAGCCTACAAGAATGTAACCTCTTTTTTGGCCGATGAACATGAACGTGATCGTGCTGATATTGAGCATGATTCGATGAGTATCGTGCCGTGGTTGGAAGGGGCGTATCCAAATTTCTTTTTTTCAGTGGCACAGAATGATGTTGAGAAGTTTGTGGCACACTGCGCCACCATTCGTACCCATGAGGATTATCAGCGCTTTGTAGAAGCCTATGGTGTGAGACGAACCAATCCTAAGTTTTGGGAAATAGCAGATTGGTTTCAAGATGAATTTGCCAAACGAAACCCAGTTACATCGGGTTTGTTTGATCTGAATCGTTATCAAAACCGATAAGTTTTGAGTCAGTTTTTGGATGAATATAAGAGACCTTTGTGCTCACTCTAGTGCAAAGGTCTCATAAAAATAAAAAAAGAGGTAACGTTTTGTTATGAGTAGTGAAAGTGTGAATAAAAAAGCATTTGGTTTGTGGAGTGCTGTTTTTTTAGGCATCGGCTCAATGGTGGGCGCGGGTATTTTTATTGTCATTGGGCAAGCGGGAGCGATCGCGGGCAATTTGGTGATGGTCTCTTTTTTAATTGCAGGCGTTATTGCACTGCTTTGTGGGTATTCACTCAGCAAGTTAGCGATTCGATACCCCAGTCGTGGCGGCATTATTGAGTATTTAGTTCAATCATACGGAGAAGGTTTCTTTTCAGGCGCATTGGGCGTGCTGTTTTATATTGCACAGCTTGTGGCCATTGCTGCTGTGGCAAAATCGTTTGGTACTTATGCTGCAACGTATATGGCCGAAGGAGTTACCACAACCTATACCAACGTCTTTGCGTTAGGGGTGTTGGCCTTTTTTGTGGCGGTAAATTTGGTGGGCGCTTCCAGTGTGGCAAAAGCGGAAACCATTATTGTCGTGATTAAACTGATTGCATTGCTGGCCTTTACCGTTTCGGCCATGTTTTTTATCAAGCCATCTAATTTTAACCCTGCGGAAGCTCCAGATTTTATCTATCTTTTTTACGCATTGGGACTGACATTTTTTGCTTTTCAGGGCTTTAGTGTCATTACTAACAGTGTGGAGGACATGCAAAACCCTGCTGAAATCATGCTGAAATCCATGATTTTATCTATTGTTTTGGTAGGGATTTTATACATTGCCGTAACGGTGGCTGTATTTGGAAACTTATCTTTGGCCGAGATTATTAAAAGCAAAGACTTTGCGTTAGCCGAGGCATCCGAACCCGTTTTTGGCGAGCTAGGATTTAAAATTATTGCAGCCACGGCGTTATTGGCGACAGCATCTGCCATTAATGCAACGCTTTATGCGGTCACTCAAATAGGGTATACCTTAGCGAAAGATGGAGACCTTCCCAAAATATATCAAAAAGGCGTGTTTCATAATACCGAAGGATTACTGATTTCAGCGGCCTTAATTGTACCGATGATTCTCTTTTTTAACTTAGGAGAAATTGCAGCGATTGCTTCCATTACCGTGCTGCTTATTCAGGGGTTTACTCATACAGGACATTTACTGGTGATTAAAGAGACAAAAGCCAGTTACGGATTGGTGATCTTGGCCATTATTGGAACATTCAGTGCCGCTGGGTTTGCTATTTACTACACGTCGGATTCGATTCCACACTTTCCAATGTTTATTGTAGGCGCGTTTGTCTTTGCCTTTGCGCTGGAAGTGCTGTTAAAACTCTTTAATGAACGAACCATTAAAAAACAGTTTATTCGTGGCATGAATCGATTAAAAAACAGAATTTCAGGTGAACTCTAAAAGGTGGCTAAAATGTGTAAAGTAGAACTCATGACAAACTATGATTTAGTGGTCATTGGCGGTGGTCCAGCAGGCACACCTGTTGCAATGGAATATGCCAAACTAAATCAAGAAAAAAGAATTTTACTCATTGATAAGCTTGGAATGCTTGGAGGGGAGTGTTTATTTGATGGCTGTATCCCCTCTAAAATCATGCAAATAAGTGCTAAATACATTCAGCGTTTGAGCTCGTTAAAAGAGTTTGGCGTGGCTTTGGACGATTCACATTACCAATTGGTGTGGGACACAATTGTGCAAAGAAAAGAGGCGATTTTGTTAAAAAGATCGGGAGAGGCTAAAAAAAGATTGCCTAAAAACATTGATCTTTATAAAGGTTACGCTCAATTTATAGATGAAAAGACGTTATCAGTCACCTCTGAGGGGGCAAAGCCACAGAGCATTTCTTTTAAAAAGTGTGTGATTGCAACGGGCTCTAAAGCTTTTATCCCCCCCTTTAAGGGGAACGGTATCGCAAAAAGTTGGACCAATGAAGATTTCTTTGAGCGGATGGAACTTCCTAAAGACATGACGATTATTGGAGATGGCCCCATTGCGATAGAGTTCACGCAAATACTGTCTACATTAGGGGTAAAAATAAATTTAATTGGCCGACAAAAAAGTGTGCTTAAACAGGTTGAAGACGACGCTTCACATTACATACTAAATGCCTTAAAACAAAATAAAAATGTAAACCTTATACTTAATGCAGAAGTGACTACCATTCATTATAACGATGAGTTTGACGTTATTTATACTCAAGATGGTCACGAAAAATCAATTTGTTCACAAAAAGTGATGGTTGCAACAGGGCGTACGGCCAATACCGAATCGTTAAACCTCGATAAGGCGGGGGTTGATTTTAATAAGCAGGGCATACAGACGGACGGCTCTCTTCAAAGCAGTTGTCGTCATATTTATGCTAATGGCGATGTGGTGGCTCATTTTCCACGATTTGCTCATACTGCTCAGTATGGTGCGCACACCATTGCTCAAAATCTTTTTTTAGAGCATAACCTTTTTAAAGTCAATTTTGACATGAACTCATGGGTGCTTTTCAGTGAACCCAATATTGCCATGGCAGGCATTTCTGAAAAAGAAGCTCTTAAAAGAGGCATGGAAGTCATTACAGGTGTATACGATTACAGTGTCGATGCCAAAAGTCAGATAGAGGGTGAGGATGTTGGTTTTTTAAAGTATGTTGTAAATAAGAAAAATAACCAAATCATAGGCATTTCAATTATGACAAATGAAGCAAATACCATTGCTGGAGAAGCCGCGTTAATTGTTTCAAAAAACCTTACATTAAGTGATTTAGTCGCCACCATCCATCCACATCCAACTCTTTCAGAGTCTTTTGCAAACTTAGCAAAACAGATGATGGGAGAGATTATGCAAGAAAAACTTAAAAACCCATTGATTAAAACAATGTTAACAATTGAGCGATTTTTATAGCGATAACCCCATTGGTTGGGCCGAGTTAGGAGATAGATTGATGAAGAGTGACCAAAATGATATTGAGGAAACCTTAGGCACAAATAAGGGGTTTAAGTCCAAATATTCAGTAGAAAGAGTTTCGTTGGCGGTTGTTTTTATTTTATCCATGTTTGGGGTAGGGGTGACAGATTATGCCCCTTTACAAAGCTTAAATTATTGGGGAGCCATGACGGTTATTTTAGCGGTTTCAGGATTGGTCATGGGGTGGTCAAAATCCCGGCACTTAGGGCAACCCGTTTTGCAAACATTACGAGTGCAAATTATTCACTGGCTGGCAACAGGGGTGGCCGTTATGGGTGTTTTCTTATTGCTGAAAGCAGGGCGGTTAAACTATGAAGGTACAGGACTTGTCTTGCTAATTGTTTTAGGGTTAGCCACTTTTTTAGACGGGTATCGTCTGAATGCTTTTTTTAGTTTCGTAGGAGTATTAATTTTTACTTTAGCGATAGCCGCCGCCTACATTGAAGAGTATTTATGGGTACTGTTAATTGTTATGTTGATCTTAGGGGGAGCCGGCTTTTTTTGGGAGCGGCATAAGTTTAAGAAAATGGCAGAATTGGAGGAGCTTTTGTCTGATTGAGAGGGGCTGATGTTAGAAATTACATCGAAAAAAAACACTGAATATTGACTGTTTTTTCTTTAATACATGCACTTACGATTATTACAAACCGTAAGCCATTGATATTTTTTTAATGTGCTGCCCCTGTTTTCCCCCCCCCCCTTGTGTGTTAGTAAGGACGATGA
>JAMOLY010000143.1 GCA_027068835.1 Thiomicrorhabdus sp.
AGTTCATTCTTTTTTCGGGGTGTAGCGCAGCTTGGTAGCGCACTTGACTGGGGGTCAAGTGGTCGCAGGTTCAAATCCTGTCACTCCGACCAATTCTTATTTTTTATCTTGAGTGGGTAATTCTTTTCCACTAATTTGATAAGCAAAAATCAATACTTGCACAATGGATTCGTACAGTTCTTCTGGAATTTCATGGTTAAGTTCTACTTGGCTTAATAGCCCAACCAATGCGGTATCTTTCTGAATCGGAATACCTAACTCAGTCGCTTTTTGAATGATTTCTTCAGCAATGTACCCTTTGCCCTTTGCCGTCACTTTAGGCGCGCCAGAGCTTGCGCTTTCATACTCGATTGAAATAGCGACTTTATCGGCAAGGGTTTGTGGTGTTTGATTCATGATTCTGAATCTCTACTTGTAGAAATTTTTAGGGGGGTAATTTTTTAAGATAAAATAAGTGTTTGGGATAATCCTAATTTTTCAGCACTGGTTTGTATGATTTCAGGTGTATTTTTCCAAGAGATTGTTTTATCGTTTTCGGTACTGTTTTTAATTAAAACGAGCAGTGTTTGCAAACCTGCGCTGTCAATGCTCTCAACTGCGGAGGCTTCTATTTCAATTTCACTTTCGGCATCACTAAACATTTGATTAAGCGTGTTAAAGTGGTCTTCAATGTGATGGATTGTTAGGTTTTCAGGAAGCTTAATTTCAGTGCTCATTGTTTCTTTCCTTGTATTCTAGTGTTGTGCTGAGTTTAGAGCACTCGGCTAATAACAGACAATAATTTTTCAGGGCTGAAAGGCTTTACAATCCATCCTGTTGCGCCAGCGGCCTTTCCTTTTGCTTTCATATCACCCGAAGATTCTGTGGTAAGACAGAGTAGGGGGGTAAATTTATAATTTGGCATGGCTCTTAACGCGGTAACCAGTTCAATTCCGTTCATATTGGGCATGTTGATATCAGTTACGACTAAATCAAACTGCTCTTTTTGTGCAATGGCTAGGGCAACGGCACCGTCCTCGGCTTCCGTTACATCATGCCCCGCAGACTTTAAGGACATGCTTACCATTTGTCTCATTGATTTAGAATCATCTACTGCTAAGATTTTTGGCATCTTGTCTTCTCGCTATTTTATGCTTTATAAATTTGTTTAATAAATATAAGAGCCAGTCTTATATCGTTAATGATTTTTTAATTTGGGCTAAAATGCCTTCGTTTATTAATGGATCGACATGAAGAATGACGATGAGCTTTTCATTAATGGTGGCTAAGCCTTGAATGTAATCAGACTGTACTCTGCCAGACATATCAGGTGCGGTTTGAAGTTTTTTGGCTTGAATGGTGTATACATCCGATACGCCATCCACCACTAAACCAATAATTTTTTGAGTTCCCACGGCGTCTTCGGATCTTACGATAATCACCACGGTTGTATCGTCGTAAACCATCTCCTCTAAGCCAAAGCGAATTCGCAGATCAATGATGGGTACAACCGCGCCACGAAGGTTAATGACTCCCATAACGAACTTGGGTGTATTGGGGATGGGCGTTGTGTGTTCCCAGCCTTTAATTTCTTGCACCCTCAATATATCAACACCGTACTCTTCCTTTCCCAGTATAAAGCTTAATACTTGATCGTTATCATCATTTTGTTGATCAATTTGCTCTTGGATGGAGTCTAGATTCTTTTCCATAGGATTGGCGTCTCTTCTGTAGTTGACAGGATGAGTTTCTAAATTAACCGATTCGTTTAAAAAGGTCTAGTCCCAGTAACTGAAATTGATTAAAAAAATGCATATTTTATGTTTTTCTTATTAGGCGATTCGAATTTATTCCCATCATATTGGCGCTTTTTAAATATGAATATCAATTAAAGCAACTTGTGTGGTGTGTTGAGTTGTGACGGGTTTTTGTTGAATGACTTGGATACTGCTTACAGGAAGGTCACTCTCTGAAAAAGCGTGTGTTAATGTATTTAATTGTTTTTTGACTAGGTTTTCCAGTGCTTGTGTTTCACACCAAAGAAAGCAACTTATTTCCCCTTTGGGGTTCATAAGTAATTTGGTCGAAAGTTCTCCTTGAGGTAACGAGGTGTCAATTAATACCTCCCATGATGCAGGAGAGGTATGAGTGTTTTGGCGAAGCTCAAGGGTGTTTTTATGCAGTTGTTTTTCGGATTCAAAAGGAAGCTCTAAAGGGGTTACAAGAGGGTTCTCATACAGTTGTAACTGTTGAACAGTCAGTCGATTAATAGCCTGAGTTAGAACGCTGGTAAGTTGCAGTAGTTGTGGCGAAGGCGTTTTTGCACTGAGCGATTCGCTTTGCTGTTTAAGCGTAAGCAATTGTGCTTTTAAGTCTTTTTGAACGATGGGTGTTTCGCTATTTTTGAGTTTAGACTCTAAAAAAAGGCCGCTTTGCTCCAGTCTATTTTTAAGCTCCTTGCCTGTGGCAGGTGTGCTTGATTTGAGCATTTGATCCAGTAATTGATTAACGGGTGAGAGCAAAGAAGGCGGAAGTGACTGCAATAAACTTAGTTGCTGAAACGCTTGTGAAATGTTCGTTTGCGCAGGCATCAGTTGTCGATAGCTTGCTTGAAGTATTTGTTGCGCTTGATTGGCAGACGATGCGGGCTTGTTGTTTGCAATAATGGACAACACGATAGAAGGCTGTGTTTGTTTAACCTGTACTTGTACTGCGCCTGTTTGCAGTTTGTTTTCTGAGGTAGTTGCTGTCAGTGTTTGGTTTCCTATATTGAGCTGTACCTGACCTCCTTGGACGGTTTTAATGGTCGCATTGAGTATTTGTCCAACATGTAACTGCATATTTTTAGACGTAAGAGCATTGGCAGATGAGTTAATGTTGAGTGCGGAGGGGGGGGGGGTATTATTAGGAATATAAACCATTTCTATTTGCATCTTGCTCAATTACGATTATATTGTTTCTCATTATGACAGATTAGCGACGTGCTTCTTTAAAAAAAATGAGTGAAAAACGATGAGTGAAAGAGAGTTTGAGTTTACAGATAAAGATTTTAAACGAGTTCAAAAAATTGCTTACGACTTTGCTGGAATTGATTTAAATGATTCTAAAAATAATTTGGTGTACAACCGCTTAGCAAAACGCATTCGTTTTTTAGGGCAAAAGAGTTTTAAGACATATCTTGATTACGTTGAACAACAAGGTGAGTCTGAGTTTATCCACCTGATTAACTCCATTACAACCAATCTAACCTTCTTTTTTAGAGAAAATCACCATTTTGAATATTTGGCAGACACCGTGATTCCCGAGTTGATTAAACAAAATGCAGCGACAAAAAAAATTCGTATTTGGTCAGCGGGCTGCTCGACAGGGGAGGAACCCTACTCGATTGCCATCGTACTTAAAGAGTGTGTGCCTGCGGGATGGGATGCAAAAGTGATTGCAACCGATTTGGATTCAAATGTGGTCAACACAGGGCTTGCTGGTGTTTATAAAATAGATCGTTTAAAAGGTGTTTCTGAAGAACGTAAAAGTCGCTGGTTTATGAAAGGAGAAGGCTCTAAAGCAGGGTTTGTTAAAACGAAAGATGAACTGCAAAAAATAATTGAATTTGGGCAACTAAATTTAATGGAGAACTGGCCTTTTAAAGAAAAATTTGATGCTATTTTTTGTCGTAACGTGGTGATCTACTTTGATAAACCCACACAAAGTAAATTGTTTAACCGCTATGCAGACAGTCTGCCGATGGGCGGGCATCTGTTTGTGGGACACTCAGAATCGCTTTATAAAGTTTGTGATCGTTTTGAGTTATTGGGTCAAACCATTTATAAAAAAACAAAGTAACGACTCAGCTAGCCCCTGAAAAAGGTCAACTCGGTGTTAAACCCCGAATCCCCAGATAGAAAATACGTTTATAGTACAAACCCTTGACGCGCCTAGTAAACTCAAAAAAGAGCGCATCACCAATAAGGTGATATTGTCTTTTTTGAATTCACTATGCACATCAATTGCTTTCACTCTAATTCGCATCTCTATCTGAGGATTCGGGTAAAAAATGGTCATTTACAGGTGTAAACTCACATTTTTCGCCTTGATTTGACCATTTTCAGGGGCCATCTGAGCCGTTACAAAATAAATTCGAACCGTTTCTATGGCTTTTTATTTTTGAAAAGTCTTTTACGGTATTGTTATTTAAGCTGAAAGGAAAAAATGTGAAAAATCCCATTAAAGTTCTTATTGTTGATGATTCTGCTTTAGTCAGACAAATGTTAGAAGATATGCTCTCTTCGGATCCTGAAATAGAAGTGATTGGTACGGCGTTTGACCCTTTTGATGCACGAGAAAAAATTAAAGCACTTCGTCCAGATGTTTTAACCCTTGATGTTGAAATGCCTAAAATGGATGGCGTGACTTTTTTAAGAAATTTAATGCGATTGCACCCTATGCCCGTTGTGATGGTCTCGACCTTAACAGAAAAAGGTGCAGACGTTACTTTTGAAGCGATGGATTTAGGCGCGGTTGATTTTGTGACGAAACCTAAAATTAATCTAGCAAATACCTTTGAAGCCTATACGCAAGAGATATGCGGTAAGGTAAAAGTGGCCTCTAGGGTAAGAAAATCGACATTAGAGCATCAATACAACCGCTATGTTGCAAATTTAAATGCCCCACCAACCGTGGCTCAAGCTCGTTCAACGGCCAGCAGCAAGCAAGCCTCGGGAAGCATCACTTCTTTAGCGTCTAAACGAGCATATGGATCAAATAAAATTATTGCATTAGGTGCATCAACGGGGGGAACCGAGGCCATTAAAGAAGTACTTATGAGGTTGCCAGCCAGTACGCCAGCCATTGTCATTACACAACACATTCCTGCATCATTTAGTTTGCCGTTTGCAAAGCGAATGAATACGGTCTCTGAAATGACGGTTTTTCATGCCAAAGATGGTCAGCCCATTTTATCGGGCAATGTGTACATTGCACCAGGGGATAAACACTTAATGGTCGTAAAAGAGGGGGGGGGGTATATTTGCCGTTTGCATGACGGCCCACCAGTAAACCGACACAAACCTGCGGTGGATGTGATGTTTCGTTCCGTTACTAAAAATGTAGGGTCAAATGCTATTTGTGTTCTATTAACAGGAATGGGAGCCGATGGGGCGGTTGGGATGAAAGAGATGCAAGAGGCCAAAGCCGCCACTATTGCACAAGATGAAAATTCAAGTGTGGTTTGGGGGATGCCAGGCGAAGCCGTTAAGTTAGGTGCGGCGGATTACGTACTGTCTTTAAATAAAATTCCAGAGAAAATTTTAGAACTGGTGTAGTGTGTTTTTTTGGCATTAAACCTGCTGTGTTGCTTTGGCGTAGATTGATTATTTAAAAAAATTAAATGATTACGAATTCCCCAAACAGAGATACAACGTGGGGTTATGTTAGAACGTCACTTAAGGAAACGAAACATGCCATATATATTAACTGCATATTGGCCAGCTTGGCTTGCAACGCTAATCGCTGGTGGGGTTACCTTCTTTAATATTCCTTTTTTAGGGTTTATAGCGGTCATATTGGTCTCCGCTGTTTGGGCGGTACTTGTGGCAAAAGTTGCCAGCCGTTCTGATGCTCCCGTTAAGTTGGTTGCTGAAGAAAATACTGCAACACAAATAAACGTGCCTTCTCAGCTTGATGAAGCCGTGGTAAGAGTCACGGTTGCAGACGAATCGCTGCAATTGATTATGGGTGACGTGGATTCCGTAGTTGAAAATGAAGTGGACGTGGTTCGAGATGAGTTAACCCACATAAAAGAGCTTATTTCAGAGTCCATTGAAACGCTTAATTCAAGTTTTTCTGGGTTGCATGAGCAAACGCGTTCGCAATATGAGCTGGTCTTGTCTTTGTTAGAAAATCTCGGCGGTGAGGGCGGTGAAAGCGATGAAATGAGCATTAAACAATTTTCGATAGAGATTAAAGAGGTTTTGCAGTACCTTATTAATTTATTAATTGAAACCAGTCAGCGCAGTAACCAAACCGTTGCAAAAATTGATGAAATGGTTGGGCAGATAGAGTCCATATTTCACCTATTAGAAGATGTAAAAGGGATTGCCGATCAAACCAATTTGCTTGCACTTAATGCGGCAATCGAGGCGGCAAGAGCGGGTGAGGCGGGTCGAGGCTTTGCTGTCGTTGCGGATGAAGTTCGTAAATTGTCTATTAACTCAAATGTATTGAATGAACAAATTCGTAAGCAAGCTGAAGCCGCTAAATCGATGGTGAATCAAGTACGAAACATTGTAAGTGAAACCGCTTCAACCGATATGGAACATGCCAACTCTTCTCAAACAAAAATGAATGTTATGTTAACCGAGTTGGATGATATGAATGACGGCATATCCAATAAATTAGGCAGCTTTTCAGGCTTAATTACGGGGATTGAAGGAAGTGTATCGGATGCCATGCGTTCACTGCAGTTTGAAGACATTGTTCGCCAGTTGGTTGACCAAGTCGCGAGTCACTTGGATAATTTAAACCAGTTCTCAAGTGAGATCAGTGAGTTTTTAGATGAAAACCGTTCCAACCCAACGGCGGATGAAGAGGAGTATAAACAGCGTGTTGAAAGCTTCCGTCAAAAAATATACCAAAAGCGTAAAGAGATTGAAGAATCTCGAATGAAACGAGTGAATTTAGCATCGATGGATGAAGGTGAAATTGAACTGTTCTAAAAATGAGTAGATTAAATAAAAAAGCCCTGATGAGTATTTTCTTTTCATCAGGGCTTTTTTGTTTTTACAGTGAAATGTATATCATGCCTACCATTTAATGTGTCACTTTGTATAGATACCTAAGCATCGTTACAAAGTATTTAGTGGTCTATATCGAAAAATTTTCAAAAAATAGGTTATGACTACGACATTGATCTTCTGTTATAAATAGGGTGTTGTCGTATAATTGCGAAAACGTAAAATGGACTAATAAAATTGTGAGTGCTTTAATCAAAAAAATTCTGCTTTTAACTTTTCTGTTGTTTGCCTTTTCTTTGCCTGTCCAAGTAGTTGCTGATAATGCGAGTGATATGGCAACGATGGAGAAGATGGCTGACCAACTAAAAAAAGTCAATAAAAAACTTAGACGAGGGCAGTTTGAAGGCAACGATCTCACTGCTTGGGTAAAGCTTTCGATCAAGATGAGGAGTGCTGCCTCACTGTGTATATCAAATAGTGAAATGGCCTTGCTTGATTTAAAAACAGTCATGGACGGGCTGGGCGAAAAAGTGAAAGGTGAGGATGTCGAGGTTACAAGAAAACGAGCGATTTATCAAAAACAAAAAGCAGAATTGGATAAAACACTGGCTAAATGCAACCTATTTATCGTCAGTAGCGGAGAGGTGAGTAAACACATCAGCGAAGCAGAAAAGTCCTATTTCAAGCAAAAGTACCTTGTTCGAAGTCCGAACATGATTGATCTGGTTGAATCCTATCTTAGTAACCCAGTTGCTATTTTCCATGATTCTGGTAATTTTATTTCCAAAAAATCCGGCATTAATGAAATTGATACTTTTGATGTAGGGATGAGTCTGCTCACTATTTTTCTCTCGATATTGTTTGGCATCTGGCTACGTCGAAAATTATTGTTGCTTGAAAGCAAGCGACAATGGAAGGATGATTTTTCTGAAAACCTAATCAGGGCGATATTGACTACATTTTCTTGTTCGGCACCTTATCTTATTGGCTCAGCAACGGCTACAATCGCTTCGATTATTATCACTATGGAAGCAGCAGAGATTTCGTTTGTGAGCGAGTTTTTTATCGGTCTGTTAATTTTCTTTTTATCGACTACCATCATTCGTTTATTGTTAGCACCGGATCCGCCAGCTAAACTGTTTCTTTCATTTTCGCCTAGCATTGCTCAGGCATTGGCAAAACGTTTTAAGGTATTGGCCGTTCTGGGATTGATTGGTTATCTGGCTTTTTATTCGGTTTTCTCGCAGAGTATTGTTGAATCAAATTTGATGTTGATGCGTAATATATTCTCGCTATTTTTTGTGGCTAATTTGGTGTGGACTTTTCAGGTTATCATTTCCTCACACAGGCTGTCCAAGCTGCGCTATATTTCGATACTGGTCATTGTTGCAGTAATTGCTTCACTGATTGCTGAGTGGATGGGTTATCGTAACCTTGCTTACAGTGGACGGCATATTATCATGCTGTCGTTTCTTGTATTTGTGGTGTTTATTGGTATTGCAAAAATTTTCAGAGATTTGTTTGATGCCATCGATGATGGGAGCTATTCGTGGTGTCGTCGCATTCATAGTACACTTGGAGTGGAAGCTGGTGAGAAAGTGCCAGGTCTGATCTGGATACGTCTTCTGGCGACCATCATTATCTGGGGTTCATTTGCAGTATTGTTTATCAACGCCTGGGATTACAGTGGTGGTGTTATCGAGCAAGTAAAAATTTATCTTGTTCAAGGCTTTGGTATTGGTGAATTACGCATCGTGCCGAGTCGGATTTTATGGGCGTTACTAATTTTTGGCACGATTATCATTTTTTCCAGCTGGGTGCGTTCACAACTGGAAAATAACTGGTTGAAGTTGACTACTATGGAGCAAGGCGCACGTGATGCATTGGTTACCATTATTGGTTACATCATGTTTGTGGTGGCAATATTAGCAGGCATGTCAGCTGCTGGATTTGACTTTGGTAACATTGCGATTATCGCCGGTGCGCTGTCAGTCGGTATTGGTTTTGGTTTGCAGAACATTGTTAATAATTTTGTTTCGGGTTTGATTTTATTGTTTGAACGGCCGATACGTAAAGGTGACTGGATTGTGATCGGTGGTACAGAAGGAGTGGTCAAGGACATTCAAATACGTTCTACGCGCATTCAGACCTTTGATCGATCTGATGTCATTGTGCCAAATTCAGAGCTGATTTCGAACCAGGTAACTAACTGGGTGCTGTCCAGTAAAAGCGGTCGTGCAATTATTCCCATTGGTGTTGCCTATGGCACGGATACAGAAAAAGTACGTGACATTCTGATGATGATAGCGGAAAAAAATATTAATGTTGTTAAGACTGGGGTTGTGCCTAAGCCTCAGGTACTGTTCAGAGAGTTTGGTGATAGTTCATTAAATTTTGAATTGCGGGTATTTCTAAATAATGTTAATAGCCGTTTAAGCATTATCAGTGAGATAAATTTTGCTATAGATAAAGCATTTCGTGAAGAGGGCATTGAGATACCGTTTCCGCAGCGTGATTTGCATGTTAAAAGTTTGCCTAATGCGGGCATGGTTGATAACTTTAAAAAGAATAATGATAATTAATCAGGTTTACCTAAAAAATAGAGAGAGGGGATTAGGGCTATCGCCTGTATAGTGGCCACGAGCACGAGTCTTTATACGTATAGCGAAAATCCAGTACTCCCAATGAAAAATGGGTAACGGAGAAGGTATTAAAAAAGTATTCGAAAAAAGGGGGCTGATTTTATACAGTGATCAAGGCTAGTAATATCATAACTCTGAACTTCAACAGTTACTTAGTAAAGTAGGAATTAAATAAAGCATGTCACGTAAAGATAACTGCTTAGCTAATGCTGTAGCAGAATTTTTTTTGGAAGACAGATTCAACATTGAAGTGCAATGTAATCCCCCCATTTATAACCGAAGTTAAAAGTAGAAGATTAAACCTTTTCCAGCTTGTATCTTGGTAGCACACCACCAATCGCTGAATGAGGTCGTTCGTTATTGTAAGTCCATAACCATTTTGTTGCTTGGTTTTGAGCTTGTTCAATGTCTTTAAAGATGTTTAACTCAAGCCATTCATGCCTAACTGTACG
>JAMOLY010000144.1 GCA_027068835.1 Thiomicrorhabdus sp.
AAATTTTCCCCCCCCCCCCCCTATCCAAACAATCACTCTGATTTTCACTTAAACCTTAAAGCGAACTTTAAAGGCCTATACGTTATTACCGACCCAACGCTTTGCCCTACCAACACGCTCATTAAACAGGTCACCCAAGCTTTAATAGGGGGGGCAAAAATTATTCAATTTCGTGACAAAACCAGTGACTTTCAAACACAGCTTGCACTGAGTAAACAGCTCAAAAGCCTCTGTGAGCAACATCAAGCCTACTTTATCGTCAATGATAATATTGAGCTGGCCAAACAGTCTGGTGCGCACGGTCTGCATATAGGTCAACACGACCAAACCCTGCTCAGAGCTCGTCAGCAACTCGGCGAACAGTGCATTATTGGGGTCAGTTGCTACAACGATTTAGCCTTGGCCACTCAAATGCAAACCCTTGGCGCAAATTATGTGGCCTTTGGGCGTTTCTTTCCTTCAAAGACTAAACCCAACGCCCCACAAGCGGAGATCAATACCTTAATTCAAGCCAAGCAAACCCTTACGATTCCCGTGGTAGCCATTGGCGGAATTACCGCACACAATGCCGCGCAACTGATTGCCACAGGGGTTGATGCATTGGCCGTTATTCAAGGAGTATTCGCCCAAGAGAATATTCAAACGGTTGCGCTTAACATTCATCAGCAATTCACGGTATATACCCAAACTACTTGAAAATACAGTTTTTTGATCCCGTCTGAAACCACAATACTGCGTTGCCTATTTTTGAAAATAGCCAGCTATTCTCTGCAAACTTCGCCTTGTCTTGTAATTTCAGTCAGACTCAAAAACTCCGCATTTCCAAGTAATTTGGGTATAATCAAGCGCAATTAATTTATATAACATTTTAAAAGGATCTCCCATGAGCAAATCGCATGACCTATTCCAAGCAGCACAAAAACACATTCCCGGTGGCGTAAACTCACCTGTAAGAGCGTTTAAGGGCGTAGGTGGCGATCCTGTTTTCTTTAAATCGGCCAAAGGCGCATATTTAATTGATGCCGACGACAAACAGTACATTGATTACGTCGCCTCTTGGGGGCCGGCTATTTTAGGTCACGCCCACCCAGAAGTCGTGAAAGTTGTTCAAGAACAAGCCGAGCAAGGTTTAAGTTTTGGCGCACCGACGGCAATTGAAACCGAAATGGCCGATCTAGTTTGTGATTTAATTCCTTCCATGGACATGGTTCGTATGGTTAGCTCAGGTACGGAAGCGACCATGACCGCCATTCGTTTAGCACGTGGTTACACTGGACGTGACAAAATGGTTAAATTTGAAGGCTGTTACCACGGTCACTCCGATTCATTATTGGTCAAAGCTGGTTCTGGTGCACTGACTCTGGGTGACCCTTCCTCTCCGGGTGTTCCAGCCGCACTGGCCGATTTAACACTAACGCTCACACACAATGATGCCCAAGAAGTCCGAGATGTATTTGCCAAAGTGGGCAATGAAATCGCTTGCATTATTGTTGAGCCAATTGCAGGCAACATGAACTGCATTCCCCCCGAAGACGGATTTTTACAAACCCTACGTGATGTCTGTGACGAGTACGGAACGGTACTGATTTTTGATGAAGTGATGTGTGGTTTCCGTGCAGGCCTACAAGGTGCACAAGGGTTGTACAACGTAACGCCCGACCTAACCACTTTTGGTAAAGTTATTGGCGGCGGAATGCCCGTAGGCGCGTTTGGTGGTAAACGTGAAATCATGGAAAAAATTGCCCCATTAGGCCCTGTTTATCAAGCGGGGACACTCTCAGGTAACCCGCTTGCCATGGCGGCTGGTTTAAAAACACTTGAGCTCATTAAAGAAGATGGCTTCTTTGAAAACTTAGACCAAAAAGCCAAGCGCCTGACCACAGGGTTACAAGCGGCCGCCGATGAACTGAACATTCCGTTTACCACCAACCAAGTGGGCGGTATGTACGGTTACTTCTTTAATGAAGAGAAAAACATCAGCCGCTTTGCTCAAGTTGCCAAAGGCAATATGAAACACTTCCAAGCGTTCTATCACGGCATGTTAAACGAAGGCGTTTACCTCGCGCCATCCGCGTATGAAGCAGGGTTTGTCTCTTCGCAACACACCAACGAAGACATTGACAACACCATTGCTGCTGCAAAACGCGTAATGGCGACATTGTAAGTTATTGTTATACCTAAAAAAGGGCTTTGATTAGCCCTTTTTTTATGTGTTTGAAATACTCAATTCCCCCCCCCTCCCTAATTTTATAAAGGAAAGCTTCCATGCTGGTCACTCATTCAGGTCGTTTTCATGCCGATGAAATCTTTGCCATCGCCATGATTCAAATGATTAAAACCGTTGATATTACACGTACTCGGGATCAAGAAATCATTGATCAAGCCGATATTGTGCTGGACGTAGGGGCGGAATACAACCCTAAAACCCTACGCTTTGACCATCACCAAAACAGTTTTACCAAAACCCGAGACGATGGCACCCCTTTCGCAACCGCTGGATTAGTCTGGGAACACTTTGGTAAAGAGATTCTCGCCAAAAAAGGACTCAAAGGCGATTATGAAATAGAGTTTGCCCAACAGTGGGTCGATCAAAAAATCATCCATGATATTGATGCCGTTGATAACGGACTGTTTACCGAAGACCCTCGCCCTTCGGTCTCAATGGTCATCGGTATGATGAACACCTCTTCTACCGCAGACGACGAAGCACAAAATGCCGCTTTCTACCAAGCCATTGAATTTACCAGTATTATTCTTAATAACGTCATTCAAGCCGCCATCAAAGAGGCCGAAAACATTGTAGAGCTTGAGCAGTGTGCCAAAACGGTCAACAACGGTATTTTAATCCTAGAAAAAAACCTGCCTTTTAAAGATTTTTTATACCGTCATCCAGAAATAAAACGCGTAGTCTATCCAAGAAACGATGAACAATTTGGTGTGTACTGCAACGGAAAAAAGAACCATCTACCCGAACGGTTTAGAGGATTTAGAAGCGATGAACTCAATGCCATCACAGGATTGGATGACACCGTTTTTTGCCATAAGTCTGGGTTTATGAGCGTTACTAACAGCCAAAAAAGCGCACTCTTTATGGCTGAAAGTAGCTAAACACAGTACTCATACCATAGTTGTGTATCAACGAACACGGTTTTCATCTCCGAGCGTTTGAACCTCTGCCACTTCGTTGTCCACAACGGATTCAATGTGTAAAGTGCGTGTTGGGAATGCCATCTCGGCATCATGCGCTTCCACTATATCACTGATTTTTAACAACACATCCTCTTTTACTTCATGAAAACGAATCCAGTTTATGGTTTTTGTAAACGTGTAAATAAAAAAGTCTAACGAAGAGGGACCAAACTGGTTAAAGTTCACTATCAATGTTTGTCGGGTATCAATGTCTGGATGGTTTTTAAGCATCATTTTAACCGTCTGAATAATGTCACGCATTTTATGCACATCCGCATAGCGAACGCCCATGGTCTCTTTAATACGACGATTGGTCATTCTTGACGGGTTTTCAATAGCAATATTGGCAAAGATACCATTTGGGATATACAGTGGACGTTTATCAAAGGTACGAACGGTCGTCATTCGCCAGCCAATATTCTCTACCGTGCCTTCAATTTCACGATCAGGCGAGCGAATCCACTCCCCCACTTTAAATGGTTTATCAAGATACAGCATTAAACCACCAAAGACATTACCCAATAAATCTTTTGCGGCAAAACCAATGGCAATGCCCCCAACGCCCCCAAAGGCTAACAGCCCTGTTAAACTCACGCCAAATGCATTTAAGAAAAACAATCCCGTTAAAATGAAGGCAAACAGTTTAATAATTTTAGCCAACGCTTCAACCGTCACCTCATCTAAGCGGTCATCGCCTGAAGCAAACGTTTTAAGATGGGTTTCCAATCGTTGCACCAATCGAATCACAAACCACCCAACCGACAGCGTTAAAATGGTATTTTTAAAGGCATTAATATAGTCCACAATGCCAATGTAAATCTCCAACTGTAAAATTAACGTGGTTAAGGCCAAAATCGTTCCCGTCACCCAAATAAAGAACGAAACGGGTGCTCTTGCTGCATCGACAAAACTGTCCAACCACACACGTTTTTTGCGTTCCAAATATAGATGAGTAGACTTCAATACACGGCGTTGAATTACATCAAATATAGCCGTTATCAATAAAATAGAGATCACCAGCAACAACCAAACCTGCCCTCCAAATAACGCGACTAAATTAGCCCAAATCTCCATTAAAAACTCCACTAAATTAACTCCTGCTGACTATTTTTTTGATTTAAATCATTCGCCATACTCACCGCCGCTTGCCATAAAGGATCAAACTTTAATGAGGAATATTTAAATTTACCATGACCATGTAAACGAATTAATCGTGCATGAGACAGAGTACAACCATGCCAATTCACATTCGCTAACACGTCATCTGCCGCCTCAACATCATTACACACCAACACCAAATCACACCCCGCTTGCAATGCTTTAAGCACCCGTTCAGACACGCCGCCATAAGCTACTGCGGCTTTCATGCTCATGTCATCACTGATAATTGCGCCCTCAAAATGACACTGTTTACGCAACACCGCTTGCAACCAAACCTCTGAAAACCCTGCAGGCAAACTGTCCACATTAGGGTAGATCACATGCGCGGGCATCACTGCGTCCAAGCCATTTTCAATCAATCGCAAAAAGGGCTGCATATCATGTTGCTGAATCTCCATAAAAGGCCGTTCATCCACGGCTACATCCAAGTGCGTATCTGCCTCAATAAAGCCATGACCAGGAAAGTGCTTTGCCACTGCCGCCATGCCCGCTTTTCGCATACCCAACATCAAATGAAACGATAAGTTTGCCACCGCCACACAGTGACGATGAAACGCACGATCGCCAATGACCGTACTGCCACCATAGTCCAGATCCACTACAGGGGCAAAACTAAAATCAACTCCCACCGACAACAATTCTGCGGCCAATAGCCAACCTATTTTTTCTGCCGCTTCAAAACTTTGCGGTTCATTTTGTTCATACAACGCACCCAAAGTACGCATGGGGGGCAAGCTCGTAAACCCTTCACGAAAACGTTGCACACGCCCGCCTTCATGATCCACTGCCACCAATAGCCGAGGGTGGCGTAAGCTGTGTATTTTGATAATTAAACGCTGCAATTGCTCAATCGATTCAAAGTTACGACTGAATAAAATAACTCCCGCCACCAACGGATTCATCAAACGTTCCGCTTCAACTGGCCGCAAGTTCATTCCTTCAAGATCAATCATCACTGAGCCTAAAGACATCGCCTCACCCGCTATTTTTTTCATCTCATTCCACCATTTTCACTAAACTGTCATGTTGCTTCATTTGCGCGTTCACTATAATGTCAATAAAGACTAACCAAAGAAGACACACATCATGCCAAAACTCATTGGAATTGCAACCCATACTCAACCAAAAGGGGCTGTAATACAACACCAGAGCATTCAAATCACCCTGAAAACGGGGCTTGAAAATGACTACCGTGGTCAAAGTGATCCTCAAAAACAAGTCACACTATTGTCCGCCAAAACATGGAACAACATTTGTCAAAATTTAGGTGTAAATTTAGACTGGAGTGCAAGGAGGGCAAACTTATTAGTAGACGACATTGATTTTAGTGAGGGCGAAACACTGATTGGTCATCAGGTTCAAGTTGGAAAAATATTGCTCGAAATTACCGCTGAAACCGATCCTTGTGCACGAATGGATGAACTGCACCTTGGTTTAAAAAACGCTCTAACACCAAATTGGTTTGGGGGTGTACGTTGTAAAGTACTTAAAGCGGGTACGATACAGCTAGGCGATAAAATTCATTTACTCAAACGAATATAAAAACTCGGTCGTTGTGGCCGAGTTTTTATCGAACAAGCTCTAATCGTTATTATGAAGTGCGCTGTTTAGCCCGCCCCATAAAGAGCCATCCGTTACAATCGCTTCAACCGCACCTGTTTGGCTATGACGTCTAAACAGCAATTTAGACGAACCAGACAATTCACGCGCTGACACAATGGAACCATCAGACATTTTTACTTTGGTTCCCGCGGTTAAATACAAACCTGACTCCACAATACAATCATCACCTAACGAAATACCCAATCCAGCATTGGCTCCCAGCAAGTTACGTTTACCCATCGAAATCACTTGCTTTCCACCACCTGACAGCGTACCCATAATGGATGCACCACCACCAATATCGGTGTTTTCGCCCACGACCACACTGGCACTGATGCGCCCTTCCACCATTGAATTGCCCAGCGTACCCGCATTAAAGTTTACAAACCCTTCATGCATAATCGTTGTGCCTGACGCCAAGTGTGCACCCAAGCGAACACGATCGGCATTTCCAATACGCACACCTTCGGGAATCACGTAGTCTGTCATGCGAGGAAACTTGTCAATACACGTTACATTAAACTGGTGTACTTCACCTGAAATGGCTTCACGTAAATTTTCAACCTCAGTGGGTAAAATAGGCCCCGCAGTGGTCCATGCTACGTTATTTAATAAGCCAAACACACCGTCTAAATTAATCTCATTGGGCTTCACGGCACACTCAGACAGTAAATGAAGACGAAGATATGCTTCTTCTGCCGAGGTAGGAGCATCATCAACCGAAGCAATTTCTACCGTCACAAAATCACTTTTAATCAAACCCGCTTGCAACGCCAAACAGTTACGAGCGATCTCTTTATTTGCACGTGGAAACCACACATCTAAGGTTACGCCAGTTTTACTATCGCTATAACGGTGTCCGATTCGTTTGATTGTCATAATGCTCTTCTCTTAAAGTAAAAAATTAAAAAATTAAAAAAGAAGTATACCTTTTAACAACAAAATTTACAGCCTATACTGTTCCGTAAATATTAAATAATAGCAGGAGAAAAACAATGATTTTATACGGCATTCCCAATTGCGATACCGTGCGTAAAGCACGTAAATTTTTAGACACCCATCAACTCAAGTACCTGTTTCATGACTTTAAAAAAGAGGGACTTTCACTCTCTCTGATTCAATCATGGCTCACACAACAACCGATTGAAAAGCTGGTCAATAAACGTAGCACCACGTGGAAGCAACTCAGTGATGCACAAAAAACGCAGTTGATGTCTCAAGAAAACCTCACAATCCTAACAGAGCACCCCACGCTGATTAAACGCCCAGTGTTACAAATAGAGAACGGAACTCAATCGAGCATTATGATTGGCTTTGATGAAAAAGCGTATCAATCACTTAAACTCTAATCAAAATCTTCATCAAGGGCTTCTCAAACGCCAATAGAACACCTAGAATAGGAGGACTTTTTACCAAAACAAGAAAACACGCATGTCAAACCACACCACTGAAACCATTCAACTCGCGCAACGTCTCATTCAAATCGACTCCGTCACACCCGATGATAAAGGTTGTCAAACCATCATTGCTGAGCATTTAGAGCCGTTGGGGTTTCAGATTGAATCCATGCCGTTTGGTGAGGTTGAAAATTTATGGGCGCGTAAAGGCCAAGCCAGCCCATGTTTTGTTTTTGCGGGTCATACCGATGTAGTACCAACGGGCCCTGAATCAAAGTGGACACACCCCCCCTTCTCAGCACACATTGATGACAATGGCATGATGTACGGTCGTGGCACGGCAGACATGAAAAGTAGCATTGCTTGCTTTATGGTGGCCACCAAACGATTTGTGCAAGACTACCCCGATCATAAAGGTTCTATCGCGTATTTAATTACCAGTGATGAGGAAGGCCCTGCCCTAAATGGAACGGTTAAAGTCATTGAAACCTTACAAAACCGAGACGAGCACTTTGAATACTGTTTGGTTGGCGAGCCTTCCAGCAGTCAAACATTAGCCGACTCCATTAAAAATGGTCGCCGTGGCTCTTTAAATGGCACATTAACGGTTAAGGGCGTGCAAGGGCATATCGCCTACCCTGAGCTGTCCCTGAACCCCATTCATCAACTTGCCCCCGCTTTAGAGCAACTGGTGCAACTTCAATGGGATCATGGAAATGAATATTTCCCCCCCACGTCATTTCAGATTTCCAATATCAACGGTGGCACAGGAGCAACCAATGTTATTCCAGGTAACGTCGAAGTTCTGTTTAACTTTCGATTTTCAACAGAACACACGCCAGACAGTTTAAAAACCAGTGTTCACAATATTTTAGATCAACATAAAATTGAATACGATTTAAAGTGGACACTCTCAGGCCTGCCGTTTATTACACCATCAAACGGTGAGTTGATTCAAGCGGTTAAACAAGCCTCACAAACGGTTTTGGGGTATCAACCTAAACTCTCAACCGCAGGCGGTACATCCGACGGGCGTTTTATTGCCCCCACGGGCGCACAAGTTATTGAGCTAGGCCCTTTAAATGCCACCATTCACCAAATTGACGAACGCGTCAGTGTGGACGATCTTAATCAGCTCACCGAAATTTACTACCAAACTCTAATTCAACTGTTGGCTTAACTCGCTTAAGAGGGGGGGGGGGGGGATAATTTTATGATGGAAACAGAGCTGCCTGCAAACATTCAATACTTGCTTATTGCCTTTCAAATCATTGCAACCATCGGTTTTTTATTTATTATTTGGCCTTACATTCGTAAAGAGCGTTGGCGCGAAAAATTTATTGAAAACAAATCTGCCCGTTCCATCCTCATTGTGTTTGTCATTATTTTCGCTTTTACTTACGGTATGGTAGAATTTTTTGACGCATTTTTCCCTGTTGAACGCTTAGACGTTGCACCCAAATAAACCCCTGAATAAAGCTCTAATACTGTAAGTTCGCCCCCTAAGCCATATAAAACGCCTTCATAAAAATGCGTATCATTACGTGTAATATAAGCGTAAAATATAAGCGATGGTTAATTCATAAAAAGGAGAAAACAATGCCTGTTGCAAAAAAAATTATCAATTCTGTTTTGGGTCAAGACCTAAATGAAAAAGAGTGCGAAATACTTGCAAAAGCCGTTAAAATTCACAAAGTCGCAAAAGGGGATATTTTATTTGATGCGGGCTCAAAGGATGAGACCTTATACATTTTAGTCTCAGGAAAGCTCGAAGTATTAAAGATGCTCACCGCAGATAAGTCGCTCTCTATTGATACACTTAAAGAAGGCGCCATGACAGGTGAGTTAAGCTTTTTAGATGGTAACCCGCACTCCATGCGCTTAATTGCCAAAAAAGACAGCGAAGTCCTTATGTTACAACGTAAGCAATTTGAAAAAATGATTGAAAAACACCCTCACCTAACCTTTAACGTGATGCGCTCGATTTTGCGTTACTCTCATAAACTACAACGTAAAATGAATACCAAATACTTAGAAATGCACCGTATGATTCAAAACCAATACACCGCGCAGTATTAAAACCATTCAAAACAAAAAAAGGGGGGATAAAATTTTTATCCCCCCCCTTATTCTACAAATTGTAATGTTTGTAATTGTTTAATAAGCCTGACACATTACAACAGCAGCAATGCATCCTGGAGTGTCAACACTATTTCGTACCTAGATTATTTTCAATTTGAGCAATTTCGTTTAACCTAAGCTGCTCGAACTCTATTGGCGATAAGTACTCGTTTGTACTGTGAGGTCTATCGTGGTTGTAATA
>JAMOLY010000145.1 GCA_027068835.1 Thiomicrorhabdus sp.
GCAAGCTTTCAATTAACAAATGCTACCAGCTAGGGAGAGCGTACGCAGGACGGCTGGGGCAAAATGTATCACGAGATAGCGGCACTCTTGATCAATGACTCTGACCCCATCGATTGGGATTCTTTCCATCCTCTTTTGCTGTCAGATGCTGGGCGGGGACGCCCGCCCCCTTGGAGTTCTGTCAATAACTGTACGGACAAACAGTAGAAGGTATGTAAAAATTCAGTTAAATGGCGGGATCGTAGACCGTAGACCTCAAGACAGCCATAAGGAGCTATTTATAGTCCTTCGCATCACTTATTATTCGAATTATTACTCAATGATAATATAGTGTTCTAAGTGGTATGCGCCTGATAGTTACGAATGCTGGAGCTTAGGCTTGCGAAGTTTATAACAATACTTTCGAACAATCAGGTGCTCTTGCTTCGATAACGAATACTCAGAGATTGTCGCACTATCGACTCATCTATAATGCTTTCGCAGAAGTAAGATCGCATACCAAATATAACCTTAGCATATGTTTGGAGGTCAATGAATAATGGATATTGATAAACACACCTTTGCGGCACATATTGGTTTAGACTGGGCAGATACCAAGCATGACTTTTGCCTAAAATCGAATGATAATAAGGCCTTTGAATGGGGTGTCATTACTCACTCACCAGAAGCCATTGAGGCCTGGGCTTTAGCGCTACTAAAACGCTTTAATGGTCAACCAATTGCTATTTGTCTGGAGCTTAAATCCGGACCGGTTGTAAATGCACTTCTTAAATATAGTTTTATTGTATTATTTCCAATACCTCCCAAAGCTCTTGCTAAATACCGCGAAGCTTTTACTCAAAGTGGCGCTAAGGATGACCCCAGCGATGCCTGGTTGCAGCTGGACTACCTGATCAAACATAAAAGCGCTCTTAGAGTCCTTCACCCTGATACTCCGGAAACTCGAGCCGTTCAGCGTTTAGTTGAAGATCGACGCTCCCTTATTCAAGATAAAGTACGTTTAACCAATCGACTGACAGCTGCACTCAAAAATTATTACCCTCAACCTCTTGAGTGGTTTGATGACATGGATACTCAACTCTTTTGTAAGTTCATAACGCGTTGGCCTGATCTAAAAAAAGCTAAAAGCGTACGTAAAAAAACCTTGGAGGAATTCTTCAGGATCAATAACTCTGCTCGTCAAACCGTCATTGATCGTCGCTGTCACGCGATCAAGAACGCTATGGCATTAACCCAGGAACGGGCTGTCATTGATGCTTATAGCAAATTAGTCCTGGCATTGGTAAGGCAGCTCTCCGTTCTCCTGGAAACAATACATGACTATGATCTGGATATTGCACAAAGATATCGCAACCATGCTGACCACGCTATATTTTCCTCTCTGCCGGGAGCCGGACCCGTATTTGGACCTCGCCTGCTGGCCGTGTTTGGTACCGACAGAGCACGATTTAAGTCTGCCGAGGAGGTCTCTCGAGTGACCGGCATTGCGCCTGTTCTTGAGCGCAGCGGTAAAAAATCCTGGGTGCACTGGCGTTACTCATGCTCAAAATTTATACGACAAACGCTTGTTGAGTGGGCAAACAAAAGTATTCGTTACTCTTTTTGGGCGCGGGAATTTTATGACAAAAAACGGGCAAAAGGTCAATCTCATCAAGCGGTTTTACGTACCCTCGCTTTCAAATGGATTCGCATCTTATTTCGCTGCTGGATGGACAAAACACCTTATGATGAATCAAAGTATCTCTTCGCATTAAAAAAACGGACTGAACTGACAAAAACTACATAAAAAAACTTGACGTAGGACTCAGAGCGTATTGTTATGATTTTATCACTGCTGTCCCGTTAACCGGTAAGTAAAGAGGCCTGATCCCCCCTGATTTTGGTACAATGAGTTTGCTTATAACTTGCTGAACCAACAAGGAAAACCAGGCCATGGCTCATTGTAATACGATCTTCTCACAAATACTAAAACTTGTTCCGAGACATGAATT
>JAMOLY010000146.1 GCA_027068835.1 Thiomicrorhabdus sp.
CTTATTGGGATGTTGAAGACGCGGGCGACCAGTGCAACCGGCTCTTTTCTAATGATAATAGCTTCAACGAATTCTTTGCGTTTCTGACTGCGGGAATCTGATTTTGACATTCATGTATTATACCATGAAAATACTTATGCAGCGATTAATGCCTTATGAAAGTATCCCTATAAGTGGGGTTGCTTGATTGTAGCTAAGTGGAAGGGTGAATTGCTTTGTATAGATAATTCCTCCCAAGTTTTTGTTAGGAGGTATTATTTATTGACTCATACTTGGCTCTCTTCAAATTTTTTTAAGGCGAACCGGCCTCGTTCAGCAACTGAAGGTGATTTATCTGAAGCAAAATGCTTTGCTAATTGTAGCGATTCCTCACCTAAGGCATTAAACTCACGAACCAAAAATTCAGCGGCTACACGCCGTACAATAGAAGAACGATCACATGATGATTTTTTCAATAGCTCTGAGAACGAAGTTGTTATAGTTAATTTTCGATCTGAAACTATTGGCTTTAATCGTCCTTTGCAATACCGAATATCCGTCCATTCCCATTTGCGTCCTTCAATCCAAACTATTCTTTCTTCAAACTGACTTCGATACGCTTTAGCTCTAACCGAAGGTTGGATTGCGTTTTCAGCAATTTCACTAAGGTACTTATCAAGAACAGGCGTACGCCCGACCTGTGAGAATAACGATGCCATTGGCCCAGAAGTTGATGATATGAGCTTTGTCTTTAGAGCTTGACCTACCTCTTTACTGGAAATGATTGTAAGTAATACTTGCTTATCTGTTTCTTCAATTCGGCCCCATGAATTCCAATGTGAAAGAGTGATGCAAAGCGCATCAACAACGTGTATTGGATCAGATGCATTTACAATAAGAGGAAGCTTTTCTCTAGCAGCTTCTCGCACTTGAGGCACCCAGTCATTCAGCCTCCGGATAGCTAGAGAAAAGAAAAAGCTGTTGGGTGCTGCCCCTGAGATTGTTCTTAACGTCTTTTCGCGTTTATACCCATCCCAGCTAATTAAATCTAACCAGGTTAGAAGTTGAGAGGGCTTTGACCATATCTTCCATTTAGGCTGTGATGAGGATTCTAGAGCTGAAGAAAACTCAGAGCGAATTAACCTTTCCCAATAATCCAAGTTTGATAAAGGCAATTGGGATGTAGCCTCGACAAGCGAAGACATATCAGCCACAACTCGACCCCCTGAATTAATCGAACTGGCAAAATCTTTCACTGCTGATATTACTTGTTCTTCTAAATCATGTGATTGTTGCACGATCTACTTGCCTCCTAATGAGCCTGAAGAAAAACTCAATCCTGGCCAGACAACCGTGGCCATTTATTATATCCATAAAACCACGTCCTTAGGACGTGGAATTGGTCCGAAGGCTCTGCCATTCGGACACTAGCCGTCTACTCATGCATCCTGTCGTAGTTGTCGCCAAACAGCTAGACAGGAGAAAACGCATGAGTAGATTTAGTAAGTTATCGCATGTGATTTGGCATTGCCAGTATCACATTGTATGGGTGCCCAAGTATCGTTACCGAGTTTTAAAAGACAAAGTTGGGTATGAGGTGATGAAGACTATCCGAGTATATGCAGAAAGGATTGGTTGTGAGGTGGTTGAACTGAATGTTCAGCCTGACCATGTCCACTTTTTAGTGAAGGTTCCTCCCAAGGTGGCTATATCCAAGTTGATGGGGACGGTAAAAGGCAAATCAGCGATCCAGGTATTTAAACAATTCCCATATTTAAAGAAGAAGCCCTATTGGGGCAATCATTTTTGGGCAAAAGGTTACTGCGTTGATACCGTCGGTGTTGATGCCGATATGATACGTAAGTATGTAAAGTACCAAGAACGTCGATAGTGTCGCTATCTCGTGATACATTTTTGGATATCCCTATCCAAAAATGACTCGTTTACGCGACAGCTGTTTCCTTTTGCCCCAGCCGTCCTGCGTATATGGTCTCCTCCCATTTTGCAAGAC
>JAMOLY010000147.1 GCA_027068835.1 Thiomicrorhabdus sp.
GCCTTAAAATTCCGTTAGAACGAATTGAAAGCCGAGAAGTCCGCAAACTGTTGCCTGAAATAGGCTACGAACGAGATGACCGCATACTGCACATCAAACGCGTGGGCTTTTTAATCAAGAAATTGCAGCGTCACTCTGTTTCCACCATCTGCTCTTTTGTCTCCCCCTATCAGGAGGCACGAGATACGGTCAAGGAGATGACGGAAAACTATGTAGAAGTGTACATTGACAGCGACCCTGAACACTATAAAACCATACAGGAAGCGGGATTCATTGAAAACATTGATCACACTCAATTAGAAGATTTAGACCGCATTAATCATGACTACGAACGACCCAGCAACCCTAAAATCTTCATCCAATCTGATGAAAATTTAGACGATGCAGTAGATCGTATTGTGGCTTATATTAAAAAAAATTTAGTCTAATAACTATTTCCCCCCTCCTATTCACTTTTTAAGCCAAAAAAAACCAGCCTATTTTCAGCTGGTTTTTTATTTTATAAAATCCTTTTATTTTGCGCTATACCATTTTTCCGGGATAGGCTTCAATTCCAGGATTGCCTTTCACACCTTTTAATTTAGGGTGATTCACTTTTTTTAGCTTCATGTCCGACTTATGGCTACGAAGATAATCCGCTGCCACATCCCACATTAAGCGACCATCTCCCACCGCGGAAACTTGTGCCCAACCCGCAACGCTGTAGGTTTTATTAGCTTCAAGCGGTGTGCCATCGTCTAAACGCATCTCTGAGATACGGTTGCCAAGCGACGCATTCGGTTCACAGGTGTAATCCATTCCACCAAGACGTACCATGTCACCACCCGACTGTAAATATGGATCTTTTTGAAATAAATTTTCACAGATGCCTTCTAAAATATCTTTCATTTGAGCGCCCGTTACTTCGGATTTATAGGTTTCACCATAGGTCATGGAGGTTTCATCCATCACACGTTCCATGGTAATCATTTCGCCCGCCAAAACCGAAGTACCCCAACGCACACCTGCTGACATCGCAATTTGCGTATCGTGCTCTTCACGAAGTGAATTTACAATGATTTGATCCCAAGTTCCCATAAAATTACCACGGCGATACAAGGTATCTTCTGCCACAGCCAACTCTTCACCCATTATTTCACCGTACGTTTTACCTAAACGTTCTTTATTGTAAGCACGTGATGGGTCTCTGGATTCAATCACATTCGTGTCATATTTTTTGGTATAGAGATGCTTAATGAACGTATCCATCTCTGCATCTGCCGCCAATACATTTGAAAATACGGGCAATAAATTATAGTGAACATCTCTTAACTTACCGTTTTGAATGTCTAAATCCATCACGCCCACAAACTTACCATTTGAGCCAGCATTGGTCACATGACAAACACCGCCTTCTGGGGTTTTAATAGGAACTGTTTTAGCCACACCATCATGGGTATGTCCACCAAAAATGGCATCAATGCCATTCACACGCGAGGCCATTTTTAAATCAACGTCCATTCCGTTATGCGAAATCATGACAATCGCGGCAACTTTCTCTTCCGCACGAATTTTATCAACCGTTTCTTGCAATGCATCTTCACGCAAACCAAACGACCAGTCTGGAAAATTAGATTGAGGATTGGCATTTGCCGTACGTGGAAAGGCTTGTCCTACAACGGCAATGCGCTCGCCATTGATGATTTTAATCGTGTAAGGCTTAAAAGCTCGCGCTTCATCTTCGTTATATAGTCCCATGCCTTGATGCTCATCAACCATATCAAGGTATTCGTCACCAAATAGAGCGTCCTCTTTAATACGAATATTTTGCGCTAAAAACTCACCTTTAAAGGCATTTAAGTTTTTCAGAACTTCGGCTTCATGATAGGTAAACTCCCAGTGCCCTGTCATCACATCCACCCCTAAAATATTAGACGCTTCAACCATGTCCATACCACGAGTAAACAGTGCCGTACCTGAACCGTGCCATAAATCACCACCATCCATAGTTAGGGTATTTTCACGACCACCAGCTTGCTCTCGCAATTTATCCAACAATGTTTTAATGTGTGCAAAACCGCCCACTTTTCCATACTGCTCTGAAGCGTCTTGAAAGTTTAAGTAAGAGAAAGCGTGCGCCAAAGGTGTATTTTCTTTTACCCCAATCTCTTTCAATAATTTTGTTCCAACAATATGTGGCAACTTGCCATAAGCGGGACCCGTTCCCAAGTTCACATTGGGTTCACGAAAGTAGATTGGGTTTAACTGTGCATGTGTATCGGTAATATGCAACAAGCGCACCTTACCTTTTGGTGGAAGGGTGTAAATATCTGCTGTTGCTTTCGAGGTGGCAACTTTTCCCGCACCTCCCGACATTGCACTTGCGGTACCAGGCAGTATTCCTGCGGCAGCGGCCATTGACATTACATGTAAAAATTCGCGACGGTTTAAAGACATAAGGGCTCTCCGTGATGGTTTAGGAACCTCCAATGAAAGAGGCATTTAAAGAATATATGCCAATGTAAAAGCTATCTGAAATAAAGTCAAATTAATGAATGTTATCGCATATTAGTATTTACTTATAACGAAAACTAATTTAGTCGTTGTTTTCACGCGCCATCTTCTAACGCCCTTTATTTTTCTTCTTGTATTTCGCCATAAACAACCAAGCTATGGCTCAACACTTCATACCCACTCTCTTTGGCAATTTCCTGAATTCTCGCTTCAATAATAGGGTCAACAAATTCTTTTACTCTACCCGATTTAACACAAACCAAATGATCGTGATTATCGCCCGTATCCAGTTCAAAAATAGAGATATTATTTTCAAAGTTTAAACGACGAACAATGCCTGCCTGCTCAAACTGAGTTAAGACACGATAAACCGTAGCAAGCCCAACTTCCTCGCCCTGCTCCAATAATGTTTTATAAACATCTTCTGCGGTTAAATGGTGTTGATCATCTATTCGTTCAAGAATTTCTAAAATTTTAACTCTAGGCAGTGTAACTTTTAACCCAAATTTTTTAAGCTCTGCTCCACTCATTTTACCCTCTGATACTTATCGTTTAATCCGACATTAAATGAACTGTTTTTTAGGCCTTATGTATAAAATGGCTTAGCGTGTATAATACCTTAAATAATCGAATAACAAGAATTAAATACAAGATGAAACGATTCTCGAAACAGAACTTACACAACCGAGTGAATGCTCAAAAAACAGATCAAACAATCTCGCGTACAACACGTGGGGGAGGGGAATTAATGGTACTTGGATTAACCCTTTCGCTGCTCTCTGGTTGCTCTTATTTTCAACCTTACAAGGCTCCTTTAACTCAGGGAAATGTGATGACGAAAGAAGCCGTTTCTAGCTTACAGATCGGTTTAGACAAAAATCAAGTTCGCGAGCTTTTAGGCCCCCCTTTAGGAAAGGATCCATTTAACCCAAATAACTGGGAGTATATTTTTTACAGCAAAAACACCGACCTGCACTCTGATTCAGAAAAACACTTGGTGATACACTTTGATCAAGATGAAATGTTAGGAAGCTGGGCAATGCGCGATAAAACGATCACACTGAAACAGGATAATAGTTTTCTTGGTTTAGGCCTTTTTTAACACCAAAATACTAAATAGAGGAAGCTAAATTGTTACTCTTTTTTTACGCTCCTGTTCTACCTGCTTACGCCGTCGATCTCTGGGGTCGGCTTTCAACGGACGATACACTTCAATGCGATCCCCAGCTCTTAATACGGTTCCATACTCTGCCAACTTACCAAAAACACCCACCTTATCGATATTTAAATCTGGAAACGCCATAAGTAATTGAGACGCCTTAAGCGCATCAAGTAATGTCGCTCCCTCTTCAACCTCTTCGACATAAAGAAATTGCTCATTCTCTAACGCATACGCCACTTCAATTTGAATTGTATTATTTCCCATCGAACAACTTAACCGTAAATCACTTTTGCACGTTCACAAAAAGAGTCTACAAGTGTACTGTTTATGTGCTCAAACACAGTGCCTACCGCCATATTTAACACCCCGTTACTCACTTCAAACGCCACTTCAAACTGAATTTTACATGCATTTTCGTCCAGAGATTTAAATAGCCACTCTCCTTCAAGGTGCTTAAAAGGCCCTTCAAGCAAGTGCATCTCAATCCGCTCTCCAGGCGTCAAGTAATTTTTAGTTTCAAAGGTTTGGCTCAATCCTGATTTTGCAATGGTAACTTTCGCCACCATATTCCTATCCGCTTTAGAGACCACCTCTGCCGCCCCACACCATGGTAAAAACTCGGGGTAAGCGGCAACATCATTCACTAAATTATACATTTGCAAAGCAGAATAAGGCAACAATGCCGTTCGGGAAACTTTTTTCATTAATAGTTGTTACTCAGTTTAAAACTCGTACATTAAGCATACATTTTTTTAAATGAAATGATTCGTAACCACTCCGCTAACTCTCTTCCTGTCTTCCTGCAAAAACCCTTAAAGCCTCTTCATTATGAATTTTTACTTCTTTCTTTTTCCAGGTCACTATATTCTCTGCGTGAAGCTTTGCTAAAATACGAGAAACGGTTTCTGGCGTCAATCCTAAATGAACAGCAACATCTCGATGCAATACATTCAATCGAAACTCATCACAAACGTAACCGCGTGTACGATAACGTTCTGCCATGCTCCAAATAAACTGAGCCACACGTTGATCTGCATTTCGCTTAATCAACATTTCAGAATGCGAACGACCTTCATTCACTTCTTTACTCATAACCATCATAATTTGTTGATTCAAACTCGGTATCTTAAATGATAAATCCGTCAATTGGTCAAACGGCAATGCACACACGCTAACCGTATCAATGGCAATCGCATTTAAGTTATGTTGCTTAGTCGCCAAGGCATCAACACCCAAAACATCTCCTGGCAAATAAAAACCATGAATAACCTCTTCTCCAGTGTCCGAAAAAGAGTACAGTTTTATAACACCCGCTCGAATGGCATACAGTGAAACAAATGCATCACCTGCCTGAAATAAATACTCACCTTTTTTAAAAGGTGTTTTTCGATCCACAATTTGATCCAACCGATCAATATCTGATTTCACTAACCCTGTAGGAAAACATACTCTTTGCAATCCGCAGTTCCGACAACTTGCGTTAAACGCTGACTTAATTTCAGTCATAAACAACCCACTCAGCCTCTATAAAACTTCCAAAAAGGAATTGTAATCTTTTTATACGGTTTGTCACTTCAAAATGACCTCTATTAAAAAATATAAAGAAACTAAGCATAAATAAGTAAGACCTATGTCGCAGGCGACTGGTAATTACACTTATCAGAATACTTTCAAATCTAACTGTTCATTTTTTAAGCAGTTTATTAAATTCCTGCTAAAATAAAGCACTTAAGCCACTTTTTATTGAATTACTCACAAAGTTATCCACAGATTTTGTGTACAATAAACAGCAATTTAAAATTAACCGAATGCAAGCACTAAAAAAATCATTTTACAACATTATCAACAACTTAAGAAACAATATTGATTTTAAAAATAACAAACAAACTTAAACTGAAACATTTAATTGTCAAGAGTTTTTTTATTTTTATTCACTTTACAACAAAGATTATAGACATATCTCGATTTCAACGAGATCTGTTAGAATTTAAGCCTTTTTATATGAATATGCACAAAAACACCGCATCCAACTAAAATCACCCATTAAAAATGCAGGCAACCTACATTATGGCAAAAATACTCGGTATTGGTAACGCAGTATTAGACACAATTTTAACCGTCAAACACTACCCCCAAGAAGATCAAGAAGTAAGAGCACTCAGTAAAACACTTTCATCAGGTGGCAACATTAATAATACATTATATATATTAAACCAGCTTGGGCATGACAGCGCCATTTGCTGTGCATTAGCAACCGATTTGGAGGCCAAGCAACTTCTAAAAGGATTCAAAGAACGTCAGCTGTCAACAAAACACACCCAAACCTTTATTCAAGGAAAAACGCCCTCTTCATTTATTACACTCAACCACAAAAATGGACAACGAACCATTGTTCATTATCGCGAACTTCCCGAAGTGACCTTTGAACACTTTGCAAAAATTGCCGTCGAAGCATTTGACTGGTTGCACTTTGAAGGTCGAAACATCGAAAACCTTGCTGGAATGATAAATATTGCCAAAACATTTTTAACCCATCAATCCATCTCTCTTGAGGTTGAAAAACCCAGAGAGGGTATTGAAGCTCTTTTTAATCAAGTGAATTTAGTAATTTTTTCTCACCACTATGCCACTGAAAAAGGGTTTTCAAATGGGCTTGAACTGCTTACACAGATTCAAAAAGAAGCACCTAATACAAAACTAGCATGTACATGGGGCGATCAAGGCGTATGGTTTGCTGATATTCAACAAAAAGTTAAGCATATCAAAGCAGAAGAAATTCACCCTATTATTGATACCTTAGGTGCAGGCGATACATTTAATGCAGCACTCATCCACCACTTAATTCAAAAAAAGGATTTTAAAGAGGCTGTAAGTCTGGCGAATAAACTTGCCGCACAAAAGTGCACACAATATGGTTTAGATCATTTTTTACATAAAAGCCATACCAAACCCATTGCCAATATCAAGCAACTCAGTAATGCAAAAACACAAATGATTAAAGCGAATAAAAACAGCCCCTCTATCCTATTGATTAAACATGAGAACACAATCAAAGCGTATGTAAATAACTGCCCACACCAAAATGTGCCGTTAGACGAAGCCTATAAAATTGACGTTAATCCCTTTGAAAAAACCCTTAAATGCTCAGTACATGATGCTTTTTTTAAAATTGAAGATGGAGAGTGTATTGAAGGTCCATGTAGAAATAAATCGCTCGCCAAAATCAATATTGATATTGATGCAAAAGGCGATATTTATTTGAATGAATGTTAACCACTCAAACAGCCCACAAAAAGGAGATTTTCGTAATTGATTTGAACGTTAGGTAGGCTTCTTCCCGCCCTGATGGCGCTGGCGAAATACTTCATACACGGTAATACCTGTGGCAACAGATACATTTAAGCTTTCAACCACACCTACCATTGGAATAGCGGCAAGGTAGTCACACGCTTCTTTTGTCAAACGTCGCAACCCCGAGCCCTCAGCGCCCATAACAATACCTGTTGAGCCTGTAAAGTCTTGGTCGTAGATGGTTTGCTCCGTGTCACCGTCTAACCCCACCATCCACATTCCCGCTTGCTGCATCTCTTTAAGCGTTCGGGTTAAATTGGATACAACAATCAACTTAACGTTATCCGCAGCACCAGAGGCCACCTTACGAACCGTTGCATTCATGCCGACTGAGTTATGTTTAGGAATAATCACCGCATCCGCACCAACTGCATCAGCAGTTCGCAGTACCGCACCTAAATTATGAGGATCTTGCACTTCATCTAAAAAGATAAACAGCGGATTGGATGCCTTGTCCATAATAGCAAGCAAATCCGACTCATTTAAATTCGCCTGCTTTGCAACAAGAGCCATCACCCCTTGGTGATTACCGTCAATTTTATTAAAGGCAGATTTTGCAACGTACTCAGGCGATAGCCCAAGATTTTTTGCATAGTCATACAATGACTGTTGACGATTATTTAAACGCCCCTTTACAAAAGAGAGCTGATAAACCAGTTGTGGTGCTTGCTTTATAAACTTTTCAACCGCATGCAGTCCATAAATAATTTCCTGCTTCACGACGATGACTGACTCTTAGCAGGAGATTTTTTACCTTTACGGTAGTAACGTTTTCTACGTGGTTTTTTTTGTTCATCAGAGTCGTTCATTTGATCTTGTTCTTCATTTTCTGGCTCGCTTTCCGATATTATTTCATCCGTTGAACCGCCAGAAATAAAACGTAAATCGACTTTACGGTCATCTAAATTTACTTGAGCAACTTGCACTCGAATGCGATCACCTAAACGGTAGGTTTTTCCTGTACGTTCACCTTTTAGACAGTGACGTGCATTATCGTAATGGAAATAATCTTCGCCTAATTCGGTAATATGAACCAACCCTTCAACATATAACGGATCAATTTCAACAAACAGTCCAAAATTGGTGGCAGCCGTCACCACGGCGTCATACTCTTCGCCTAAACGGTGAGATAAAAACTCACATTTTAAGAACGTTACCGCATCACGCGTGGCTTCATCGGCTCGTCGTTCAGTATCTGAACAGTGCTGACCAAGCTCTTGCATTTTGGCTTCAGTATACTCAAACCCTTCAGCCCCCGTTTTTTTCCATGCGTGTTGAATTGCACGGTGAACCAGTAAGTCAGGATAACGACGAATAGGCGAAGTAAAATGTGTGTAGTGCTCATAATTTAGACCAAAGTGCCCTTTATTATCAGGCTGATACACCGCTTGATTCATACTACGCAACAACACCGTTTGCACTAAATGCTCATAAGGTTGGTCTTTAATTTTTTCCATCACCGCCGCATAATCATGTGCGGTTGGCTCATCCCCACCTTCCAGTGTTAAGCCAAAATCCTTTAAGAAGGTTCGAACATTTTTCAAACGCTCTTCCGCAGGCTTTTCATGCACACGGTACACAATTGGAATTTTATGCCATTTTAAGTAGCGTGCCGTAGCAACATTTGCCATTAACATGCACTCTTCAATCAACTTATGCGCATCGTTTCGAACAACGGGCACAATCTCTTTAATTTTTCGCTCCTCATCAAACACAATACGTGTCTCAGTGGTATTAAACTCTAGTGCACCACGCTCTTCGCGCGCTTTTTGCAGTATTTTATAAAGATCATGAAGGTCTTCAATGTGCGGAACTTGCTCTGCAAACTCAACTCGGTACTCACTTTCAGAGTCGGTTAAAATATCATTCACTTGATTGTAAGTTAAACGTGCTTTGGAGTTCATCACTGCTTGATAGTACTGACTACGTTCCAAGCGACCCTCATCATCAATGGCTAAATCGGCAACCATACATAAGCGATCAACATGTGGATTTAATGAACATAAACCATCCGATAATTTAGACGGTAACATCGGCACAACACGTTGCGGAAAGTAAACCGAATTTCCACGCTTAAGCGCTTCTTTGTCTAATTCGGTTCCCGACTTAACATAATGAGAAACATCCGCAATTGCCACCACTAAACGCCACCCATTTTTACGACGTTTTGCAAACACTGCATCATCAAAATCTTTGGTATCCGAACCATCAATGGTTACTAGTTGCATACTTCTAAGGTCTTTACGCCCCTCTAGATCTGCTTCAACAACTTCATCTGGAATGCTGTCTAACTCTTTTAGCAACTCTTCTGACCACTCATTTGGAATGCCATACGCATGAATGGCCGAATCAATCTCCATTCCAGGAGACATATAGTCACCAACCACTTCGATGATTTTACCAATCGGACCAGATCTCAGCGTAGGTTGGCTTAAAATTTCAACCAAAACCACTTGCTCTTCTTTCGCATCCAATAAACCATCTTTAGGAATAAAAACATCTTGTGTCAGTCGGTTATTA
>JAMOLY010000148.1 GCA_027068835.1 Thiomicrorhabdus sp.
GAAGACCAACAGCCAGAAAAAACCGAACCCCGTTTGCAATTTTGGATTGAACAGATTCGTGAAGAGATGGATTTGGTATAATTCTTTTAATAGACTAAATTTTTAAGGAAACCAACCTAATGAGCATACTACCAAGCCATCTTAAATACGCTGAAACCCATGAGTGGGTCTACATTGATGAAGAGGGCAATGCCATTGTGGGCATTACCGATTTTGCTCAAGAGTCCTTAGGCGAATTGATGAGTGTGACCTTTCCCGCACTAGGCGGTTACGCACAAGCGGGGGACGATGTAATGTCGCTTGAATCGGTAAAGTCCGCAAGTGATATTTTTTCGCCCATTAGTGGTGAAATTATTGCCTTTAATGAAGCATTGGAAGACGAGCCAGAATTAATTAATGACGAACCCTATGACAGTGGCTGGTTGTTTAAAATTGAACCACATGATGTCACCGAGCTGGAAGAGCTATTATCGGATGCAGACTATCAAAAATTGATCGATGGTTGATTAATTAATTACCCCCATTAACCCCCTCCCTTTCCTTTCAGTAAATAATTAAAATTTTAAAGAAGAAGTCCATGTTGCCAAATCTACGATTAAAAAAGAATGAAGAGCGCCGTATTAAACAAGGGCACGTTTGGGTGTTTAGTAATGAGGTGGATATTCAAGCCACGCCATTAAAAGACTTTACCGCAGGTCAACAAGTGGTTATTGAGGCTTACAATGGTAAGGCACTGGGCATGGGATTTGTAAACCCTAACACCTTGATTTGTGCGCGTATATTGAGCCGAAGTCCTAAGTTGGAATTAAATAAAAAATTCTTAAAAAAGCGCATTCAAGAAGCGCAAGTGCTCAGAGAGACTGTCTTTGAAAAGCCTTATTACCGTCTGGTGTTTGGCGATTCGGATGGTTTACCCGGTTTGGTGGTGGATCGTTTTGGCGATGTGTTTGCGGTGCAAATTACCACCGCAGGGATGGAGCTGGTTAAGGATGATATTGTGCAAGTGCTGGATAACTTATATCACCCAGCGGCCATTGTGATGAAAAACGACACCCCAAGCCGAGGGTTAGAAGGCCTGCCTTTGTACGAAGAAGTGGTGCTGGGCACACTACCTGATACCTTAATTATTGAAGAGAATAACACCCAGTTTTCTATTCCCGTTGAGGGGGGGCAAAAAACAGGTTGGTTTTATGACCACCGTATGTCACGAGCGCGTTTGCAAACCATGGTAAAAGGCAAGCGAGTGTTGGATGTGTTTAGTTATTTAGGGGGCTGGGGAATTGCCGCCGCCAATGCGGGAGCCGAGTCGGTAACTTGTGTGGATTCGTCTGAATTCGCCCTAGATGGCGTAGACATAAATGCCGAACTCAATGGTGTAACCGATAAAGTAACCACCATTCAAGGTAATGCCTTTGATGTGTTAAATGCTTTACGAACCGATGGGCAAAAATTTGATGTGGTGATCGTAGATCCTCCCGCCTTTATTAAGCGTAAAAAAGACTTTAAGCAAGGCGCAGAAGCGTATCGTCGAATTAACGAAATTGCAATGCGTGTTTTGGACAAAGAAGGTATTTTAGTCTCGGCTTCCTGTTCGCATCATATGACACGCAATAACTTATTAAATGCCGTACAATCCGCAGCACGCCACATTGATCGAACGGTTCAGTTATTTGAACAGGGGCATCAAGGGCCAGATCACCCCATTCACCCTGCGGTTCCAGAAACCGAATACATTAAAACCCTATTTTTTAGGGTGAGTGCGAGCTGGTAGCATTGAAAAGCACTTTAACCGCTCAAGATTTTAAACAAAAGCAACTTATTCAACATTGTTTTTGGGATGAGTCCGAGCAAATTTTATGGATTGATTGCCGTAATATTTTTCCTAAATTAGGCGTGGTTCAGGTTCCAAGTTGGGACAATTTAATGATGAGTTCAAGTGCGGTGCCCGACTATCCAAATCAATTAACCATTTTGGCGTGGTCTAACTTTTCGCAGTTATCGTATTGGCGTAAACAGATACCTAAATGGGTGCAAGAAAGTTGTGCGTTGTTTGAAACGCATCAGCTTAAAATACTGCATTATTCAGGAAAATACCCTCAAATACTGGAACTACTGGATCATGCCCCCATGCTTGTGTGGCGTTTAATGTGTTCTGATTTGTCTGAGCCAGAAATTGTGGCATTGATGTCGGGTAAGCGACAACAGTTAGTATCGCAAGTGGGTTGGCCTAATCGAGTGGAAGCGGTTCGATTTTTACGAAAGTTACGCTTGCGCCGAGTGAATGCACAAATTGCCGAACAGGTTGAAACTTGTTTAATGGACGAACAGCGTTTAACCGCTTTACAGGCATTACCACGTGTTAATTCGATGGCACTCTCTCTCGCAAGCGTCTTTCCTGCCTTGATTGGCAGTCAGTTGCACCTCGCGTTAGCACAACTGCCTTGTCGTCCCATGCAGTGCCAGAGTATGGTGGCACAGTTACAAGATGTGTATGCGTTGGCGGAGTGGTTGGCTTTATCTAAAGAGGAGGTTGGCCAAATTGGGCAATGCCGTTATTTGGTTGAGGTTTCTGAGCTATACCAGTGTTGGTTAAGGAGGGGGTTGGATTTAGAGCCTCGTTTTTCGAGCGAAGCATTAATGAATATCTCCGACACGCCTAAAAAAATCAGTTTGAAGCAGGCATGGTATGCGTTAAGTGACGCGCAGCAACATGCTTGGTGGTTAGATTATGAGGTTGATCGTGTATATTTGGTGGCTTGGAAAGATTTGGATGGGCTTTGGGTAGCACTGATTGAATGTGCAAAATCGAGTAAAGAGAAAGCGGTTTCTTCCAAAATTATTCGAGTGAGGGGGGAGAAAAATACCCTGCCCACTGCAAAGCAGTTAACCGCTTTGCATTTATGGATTGCAGGATAAAGAGTTCATTTTGTCATTATTTTGAGTCAGGTTGACACAGGGGGCAGTTTGAATCTTTTTTGAGGTTTAAGGTGCGAATGTTCATTGTGTAGGCATCTATAATCATCAATTTTCCCATTAGGGTCGGCAAGTTGAGTAGGGCTTTAATGGCTTCAATTGCTTGCATACTGCCAACCATGCCCACCACAGGAGAGAGTACACCGTTGTGACTGCATGAGGTATCTTGCGTGCTACTTTTGGGGTATAAGCATTGGTAGCAGGGGCATTTGGGGTCTCTAAAATCGTAGGTGCTGAGTTGTCCCTCCCAGCGGATGGCGGCACCAGAGATTAAGGGTACTTTGGCTTCAAAGCAACCTTGGTTGATTAGAAAACGACTGTCAAAATTATCGGTGCAGTCTAATACCACGTTGGCGGTGTTAACTAGGGTAAGCATTGTTTGTGGGGTGAGGGTGGTGTTGATGGTGTTGATTTGAATATGCTGGTTGAGTGCTTGCAAATTGGCTTGTGCCGAGGCAACTTTACTTTGCCCGATGTTGGCTTCTCGGTGGACAATTTGGCGTTGCAGGTTGGAGTCGTCTACGGTATCAAAATCGACTAAAGTTAGTGTACCAATGCCTGCGGCGGCAAGGTAGAGTGCGGCGGGCGAGCCTAATCCACCTAACCCAAAAATAACCGCATGAGATTGCGCCAATGTCAGTTGCCCTGCATAGTCCACTTCGGGTAATAAAATTTGGCGACTGTAGCGGGAGAGTTCCTTATCATTGAGTTCGGTTTTGATCATGGTTTTTGCCCTAGAGTGACTCTTGGATTGCCTGCAAGGTCGCGTTTCAGTTGAGTGTTTATCAATCCATTTGCATTAAAAATATCAGCGACTGCGTCCGCTTGATTATAGCCGTGTTCTATGAGAAGCCAGCCTTGTGAGTTTAGGTGTGATTTGGCGTGTTGTGCAATGGTTCGAATGTCGTTGAGTCCATCTTTACCAGAGGTGAGAGCGCTAAGCGGCTCAAAGCGAACGTCTCCTTGTGTAAGATGCGGATCGCTTTCTTCAATATAGGGCGGGTTGGAGACGATGTAGTCAAACGTTTGCTGTGGTGTTTTAAAAGCTGATAGCCAGTTGCTTTGCAAAAATTGAATTGTTAATTGGAGATTTTTGGCATTTTGCTGGGCAACGCTTAGGGCGTTAATACTTTGATCAACCGCTGTGATGCTCAGTTGGGGATGTTCGCTTTTTAAGGCAAGGGCAATGGCACCCGTTCCCGTGCCTAAATCGAGTAGAGTTGTGCTGTTGAGTGGTTTGATAGGGGGGGGGGGAGAAATTTGTTGTTGCAGTAAATTAAGTGTGACTTCTACTAAGGTTTCGGTGTCTGGACGTGGGATTAAGGTGTCTTGGGTAACGGTGAGCGGCAGTCCCCAAAATTCACGTGTGCCTAATATATGGGCAATGGGATGCCCTTTAATACGTTGTTCTAATAGGGGGGGGAATTTTTTAAGTTGCTTGGCTTCTGGAATCTTGTCTGACCAAGTAAACAGGTAGGTTCGAGAGACATTAAGCGCGTGACAGAGTAGCAGTTCGGCATCCAGTTTTGGTGAGTCTGTTAAGCCGCATTGCGTGAGTTGTTGCGATGCAGCATGTAGAATCGTTTGGATATCTTGTTCTGGCATGGTCATTGAGTTTAGTGCTCTGAACTTAGCTCGGCTAACAGTGCGGCTTGGTGTTCTGAAATAAGCGGACTGATCACTTGGTCTAGGCCACCGTTCATCACTTCATCCAGTTTGTATAAGGTTAAGTTGATGCGATGATCGGTGACTCGACCTTGTGGGTAGTTATAGGTGCGTATGCGGTCCGAACGATCTCCTGTTCCCACTAAACTTTTGCGCTCTTGTGCAATTTCGTCGTCATGCACTTGTTGTTTGGCATCCATAATGCGTGCGGCGAGTAACGACATCGCGCGTGCGCGGTTTTTATGTTGCGAACGTTCATCTTGGCACTCAACCACCGTACCTGTTGGAATATGGGTAATACGGATGGCAGAATCGGTTTTGTTTACATGCTGCCCCCCTGCGCCAGATGCACGAAAGGTATCCACTTTTAAGTCAGCGGGATTGAGTTCAATTTGTTCAACATCGGGTGCTTCGGCCATAATGACCACGGTGGCGGCCGAAGTATGAACGCGCCCTTGGGTTTCGGTTGCGGGTACGCGTTGTACACGGTGTGCGCCCGATTCAAATTTTAATTTTGAGTAAGCGCCATCGCCAATAATGCGCACAATAATCTCTTTGTAACCACCGTGTTCGCCTTCGCTGGTATTAATCACTTCAACCTGCCAGCGCTCTTTTTCGGCGTAACGGCTGTACATTTTAAATAGATCGCCTGCAAAAATGGCGGCTTCATCACCGCCTGTTCCGGCACGAATTTCTAAGAAAATATTGGCATCGTCATTGGGATCGGTTGGCAATAGCATGGTTTGTAAGTGGGTTTCAAGTTCACTGATTTGTGTTTTGAGTTCAGGCAGCTCTTCTTGCGCCATCTCTTTCAGTTCGGCATCACCTGAGTTAATCATATCCATCGCCTCGTCAAGATCCGCTTGTGCGCGGTTAAAGGCGTTGAAGGTCTCTACCACGGGGGTGAGCTTGGCGTACTCTTTGGTGAGGGTAGTGAACTTTTTTTGATCGTTAATGACATCAGGTTCACAAATTAAGGCATTGATTTCCTCTAAGCGTTCTACCAAATGTTCTAATTTACTGCGAATAGAGTCTTTCACTGCGTGTCTCGATTTTTTAAAAGGGTTTTAGGATAAAAGGTGTTTATTGTATAGGGGGGGGGGTAAAATTAAGTGACTTAATTTTATTTCAGTATTAAACCAGCTAATGATGTGGCTTGTTTTTTGGCGGACAAATTAAAATATGTTTGGCACACTCAATTAAGGTTTTATTGCCCTCTAATCCTGCATGGTGAAGCGTTGAAGTGGGGGTGTGAATCAGTTTGTTGGTCAGCTGATTGGCTAACGTTTTAATGATATCTTCGGGCTTTCCGCCAAGCTCTAATTGGTGTAACGCATGGTCTAAGGCATCTTTTTTAAGTGCCATCGCATGTTGGCGATACTCTTTAATTAAGGGGTTAACTTGTTGCGTTGCTTTAAGCTGCGCCATAAAGTTGTTGGCTTGTAACTCAATAATTTCTTCGGCTTCCAGTGCGGCGGTTTGCCTTGAGGCTTTATTGCTCTCAATAATTTCTTTCAGGTCGTCTACCGTATAAAGATAAACATTATCAAGTTTGCCAACGCTGGCTTCAATGTCACGAGGCACGGCAATATCGACCATGAACATGGGGGTGTTTTTACGCTTTTTAAGGGCTTGCTTTACTTGGGCTTGTTTTAAAATGGCCGTGGGACTGCCTGTGGAGCCAATCACAATGTCCGCTTCGTGCAGGTGGCTGTCTATCTCATCAAGCTGAATGGCGTAGCCACCCACACTTTCGGCTAAATTGTGGGCGCGTTCAAAGGTTCGGTTGGCAATGGTTAAGCTGCCAATTTTGGCTTCGGTTAAGTGGCGAGCCACCAGTTCAATGGTTTCACCTGCACCGAGCAATAGGGCGGTTTGTTTGGATAGGTCGCCAAAAAACTGTTTGGAGAGTGCCACGGCTGAAAATGCGACTGATACGGGACTTGAGCCAATTGCGGTATCGGTTCGAACTTGTTTTACCGTTTTGAAAATGTGCTGAAATAAGCTTTCTAACGTGCGGTTAATGCTATTGGCTTTGCGGGCAGCATTGTAGGCATCTTTAATTTGTCCAAATATTTGAGGCTCGCCCAAAACCAGAGAGTTTAAACCACTGGAAACACGCATAATGTGCTTAACGGCGTCTAAATCATGGTGAACATAAAGATAGGGTGTTAAAGTGCTGTGTTCGAGTTCAAAAAAGGTGTGCAACCAGTCTTGAACATCTTGATGGTTTTTTGTCTCTTTTAAAATGCAATAAATTTCAGTACGATTACAGGTTGATAAAATAATACACTCTGAAATTAACGATAATGTTTTGAGTTCAGCAATGGCTAAATGGGTGCGTTCAGTGGTAAATGAAACCGTTTCTCGGATATCGACAGGTGTCGTTTCGTGATTAACACCGAGTGTAATAAGGTTCATATAATAAAGGCTATACCATTTAATCCGAATAAAGCAGAGGGCGTTCTGCCACTAAAGAGCCGTAATTCTGCTAAATTATGGCGGGAATTGCAAGCTCTTTTATTGATAAAGGGCGAAAGAGAGGCATTAGAGTTTTTAATAAGAGGGGGGTAAAAATTTCCTTAGCGCAATAGAATATGTAAAAATAGTCTTTTCAATGTTTTTTATTTAAATGTAGGGCTTACATTAAAGCCGTGCTTATCAATTAAGGTAAATTAGGGTAATTTTGTGTTGAATCAAAGGCTGTGTAAACCACAGCAAAATAGAGTTCGTAACATTCGCTGGTTGGCACTTGGTGTTGGCAGTTTATTTTTGTTGACGGGGTGTTTTCAAAAAGAGGCGCTTATTTCGGCGGCAGACCCCACCAGTTTGGTTGTGGCAGAAGAGGCTGTGCCCGTTGTTGAGCCTAAAGAACAGGTCATCCCCCTTAAAGCGGGGGATATGTATCAAATATTAGTGGCGGAGATGATGGCTTTAAAAGGCTTTGAAGCGCAAGCCTTTGATATTATATTTAAACTGGCTTATAAATTACGCAGTCCAGATTTAGCAAAACGAGCGTTTCAGTTCTCAATGAAGACCTATGACGCGCAAAAAATTGAAGCGGCAACGTCCTTATGGCGTGAAATTTCTCCAAATGCCACCACGCCTTGGCGTGCTTCTTTTTTAATTGCTTTGCGTCAAAATGATGTTAAAAAGGCATTGGCCGACTGGGAGCGTTATCGTGCGCTTTCTAAAGCGCCTCTTGAACGAGATTTATTGATGGTTGCTCAAAAGGTGGGTGCGTCTGCTCCATCTGAATCGGGACTTGTGTTCATGCAGTCGCTGGTCAAAAAATACCCTGATACATGGGCCTCTTATTTTTCAATGGGGTTAGTGGCGGATGGGTTTAATCAACTTGATGTTGCGTTGGACGCGTTAGAAAATGCAAGAAAGTACCAGACTGAAACATCAGAATCTAAGATACATCAGTTTTTAGCGAAGCTTTATTTGCAAATACCGCCTGCTGAAAGAGGCATTTCTGAGCTAGAAAGGTATTTAAAAAAATACCCACAAGATTGGTTGGTTCAAGAACGTATGGCACGTTTGGAAGTGCAGGCTTCTCGTTATGATGCCGCTACGGTGCGCTACAACCTGATTTTAACTGCGGAACCTAACGCCTACACCTCTCGGCTCTCTTTGGCATTGATTCAAATTGAACAAAAAAACTTTACGTTAGCAGAGGAGAACTTGTTAAAAGTTAAAGATCAAAAAGGGTACTCCGATGTCGTAAATTACTATTTAGGATTGATTAACCAAGAAATGAAGAATACTGAAAAAGCGCTATCATATTTTGATCGTGTTAAATTGGGGGCTTATTACGTGGATGCACAGTTGCATCGATCCGAAATTTACTTTTCAAAAGAAGAGCCCGACCATGCTTTTGAAATTCTGAACCGTATTGAAGGAAAGCAGGTTAAAGACGTCCTTAAGGTACACCGTGCAAAAGCCATCTTTTACAGCGCATTAGGTCAGTCAAAGCAAGCTGTTGAAGCGTACAACGAGGTATTAGCGTTAGCGCCTAATCACATTGGTGCATTAATGAATCAAGCCATGTTGTTTTATGATTTAAAGCAGTTGGGTTCGTATGTTGCAAACTTAAAACGCGTGATTGAGATTGATCCCAATGAAGCGGATGCACTCAATGCCTTGGGTTACCACTATGCGGAGCGAAATGAGAATTTAGCCGAGGCAGAGGCACTTTTGCAACGAGCTTACCAGATTAATCCAGAGAGTTATTATATTTTAGACAGTATGGGTTGGTTGTATTTTCAAAAAGGGCAGTATGCGTTAGCAAAAACGTATTTGCAGAAGGCGCTGGACATTCAGATGGATGATGAAGTCTTAATACACTTGATTCGTACGCACTGGCAACTAGGTGAGCGCGAGCAAGCGCGTACTTTGTGGCAAAAAAATCATAAAGATTTTTTGCAAAATGAAACGTTACAGGGTTTAATTAAAGCGTTAGAAAAAACAAATTTAGAAAGTCCTACGAATTGATGCTTGATCAAGTAGGGAGAAGACGTTAAAGCAACGAGTATTTTCTGTTTTTTTTGAGTTTAGTATTGAACTTTAAAAAAATACATGGATAATACGCACCTGTCTTTAACGACAACGATATTAAAGGGCTGTAGCCAAGTGGTAAGGCATCTGGTTTTGATCCAGTGTACCGCAGGTTCGAATCCTGCCAGCCCTGCCAATATCCTTTCCAAATTCCCCAAATCATTTTTTCCTCGAACAGGAGCGCCTGTAGATGGCTACTAAAAATGTCATGATTTTTGCGGGAAACGCAAATGT
>JAMOLY010000149.1 GCA_027068835.1 Thiomicrorhabdus sp.
AAGGGGCTAAATACCCAAGCATTAAGCCAGTGGGTCGCTCAGATGGCCACGCTTAATTCTCAAGGCATTGAGGTAGTACTTGTCTCGTCGGGTTCCATTGCGGAAGGAATGACGCGCTTAGGTTGGCACGAAAGGCCTACGGCGCTCAATGAATTGCAAGCGGCGGCGGCACTGGGACAAATGGGGTTGATTCAAGCGTATGAATCTCAGTTTTCAGTCTTTGATTTACACACCGCACAAATTTTAATGACGCACGATGACCTTTCCAACCGTAAGCGCTATCTAAACATCAAAAGTACCATTGAAACACTTCTAAAATACAATGTTGTCCCCATTATTAACGAAAATGATACGGTCGTTACCGACGAAATTTGTTTTGGGGATAACGATACCCTTGCCGCCTTAACCGCCAATCTGATTTCAGCCGATGTGCTTGTGATACTGACCGATCAAAATGGTCTGTACACAGAAAACCCAAGAGAGAACCCAGAAGCATCTTTGATTTCAGAGGTTCAGGTCAGCAGTCGTGAGATTGAAGCGATGGCCAGTTCGGAAGGGGGGCGATTAGGCAAAGGGGGCATGTACACCAAAGTGATGGCCGCTAAATGTGCCGCACGTTCAGGCACCGCTACGCTGATCGCCTCGGGGCGAGAGAAAAACATTCTCCCTAAATTATTAAATGGGGACGTATTGGGCACCTTGTTAGTTCCCGATTTAGAGCCTCTAACGGCGCATCAACAATGGTTAGCTGGACACTTACAGGTCAAAGGCACACTGGTGTTAAATAAGAGTGCAGTGGCTATGATTCAACACTCTGAACAAAGCTTACTGCCCCTTAGTGTGATTTCTCAAACAGGTAATTTTCAGCGAGGCGATATGGTCGTGTGCTACGACGAGTTAGGGCAAGAGGTGGCAAGAGGTTTGGTCAATTATTCTGCATCAGAATCACGCCAGCTTTTAGGGCAACCCTGCGACCAAGTAGAATCTATTTTAGGCTATGTGGGCGAAGAGTCTTTAATGCAGTGCGATAATATGGTGTTACCGTGTGAGTCTGAACAACGGTAACAATTTAGCTTGTTTTTCTCCCCCCCCCCCTCTCTTTCTTTACAGAGGGAGATTCTTTTACTTCCGTACAATCAACCAGCCACCAATGACCACCAAAATAATTTGCAGCGTGCTTTCATTAATCCACTCTTGATCGATAATTCCCGGCAGCAAAGCAAAGACAATCAGCAATACGCCGATGGTTCTATTTCGTTGTGCTCGGCTTTGCTCTGCAATCTGCTTTTCTAAACGTACCATCTGTTCTGCTTGTCCACCAAAATCAGCATGAGCCAATTTATTAAGGCTTGCATGAAATAGCCTTGGCATTTCTGGGGCGTTCTCCATCCAGAAGGGGAGGTTGCTTTTCACATTTCTAACAAAGCCTTTTGGCCCCATTCGGTCATGCATCCACTCTTCTAAGAAAGGTTTAGCAGTATCCCAAAGATCGAGTTCATCGTCCATTTGTCGACCGAGGCCTTCAATATTGAGCAGGGTTTTTTGCAACAAAACCAGTTGTGGTTGCACTTCCATACCAAAGCGACGTGCGGTTTGAAACAGGCGCATCAGTACCAAACCAAAAGAAATATCTTTTAAGGGTCTGTCCCAAATCGGTTCACATACAGAACGAATGGCAGACTCTAATTCATTGACACGCGTGTGTTTTGGCACCCATCCCGATTCAATATGCAGTTCAGAAACGCGTAAATAATCACGGTTAAAGAAGGCTAAAAAGTTCTCAGCCAAGTAGCGTTGGTCTTCGGGATCAAGCGTGCCCATGATGCCAAAATCAATGGCGGCATAGCGGCCATCGGGCAGTACAAAAATATTGCCTGGGTGCATGTCGGCATGAAAAAAGTTGTGTTTAAATACTTGGGTAAAAAAGATCACCACCCCTTTGGCTGAAAGATCGGTGAGCGAGATGCCTGCTTCCATCAATTTTTCAGTTTCACTGATACGAATACCGTAAATACGCTCCATCGTCATCACACGTTCTGCGGTGTGTGACCAGTAAATTTCAGGCACATACAGTAGATCAGAATCTTCAAAATTACGTCTGAGTTGCGTCGCATTGGCGGCTTCGCGAATCATGTCTAATTCGTCTAAAATGGTTTTTTCAAATTCAGCCACCACATCGACAGGGTGAAGGCGTTTGGCAATTTTAACGGCGGCTTCGAGCAAGCGTGCCAGCATAAACATAATGGCGACATCTTGTTCAATAACGGGCTTGATGTCAGGGCGCACCACTTTTACCACCACATCAGTGCCTGTATGCAGTTTAGCGGCATGTACTTGAGCAATGGAAGCGGAGGCCATTGGCTCAGTATCAAATTCTGCAAAGGCTTCTTCGGTTGGTTTGCCTAAGGCTTCTTCCACCAGTTTTTTGGAGTGTTCAGCATCAAAAGGAGGGCAGTCGTCTTGCAGTTTAATCAGTTCGACAGAGATATCGGGTGGCAGTAAATCTTTACGGGTAGAGAGCGCTTGCCCCAGCTTAATAAAAATAGGCCCCAGCTCTTCCAGTGCCAAACGAATATTTTCGCCACGATTGCCGGATGACTTGCTACGCCAGTTCCACGGCAAGATCATATTAAACCAAATAAGCCAAGCGTACTTAGTGTCGGTCAGCACCATTTTATCTATTTGATAATAGGTGAGAACACGGTTGATTTTGATCATACGAAAGAGTTGTTTAAGGTGCTTCATGTATCAGTTCTTTTAAGAGGGGGTTAGCAGGGTATTGATTCGTGCTTCAAGTGCGTTAGTTTGAGTGGTGGTGTCATCCACTTCGTGGCAAAATCGTTTCACTTGGCTTTGGGTCGGAACAGCTTCAATCTCAAATTGTAAAAACTCTTTGAGCGTTTGTGAAACCGTGTCTTTAACGCCTTGTTGAGCATTAAAAAAAGAGCGAATGCCGTGACCGATTTTAAAGGCGATTAAGTCCCCTGTGTAGTGAGAGAGTTGCTCTTCCCAGTCAATGTCCAGCGTGCACAGTGCGTTAATAAAGTCTTGTGCTAGTTGGGTGTCGCCAGAGAGTTTGGCATGAGGCAGTTGACGTTGTATGGGCAGGCTTGCAAAGTCAATGAGTGTGGTTTGAATGCCTGCATCCGCTTCGCCTTGCAGAGTGGTTTGCACACTGATTCGGGTATTGGTCACAATCAGATACAAAGGCGATTCAATTGGGGTCAGAGTCAAACTAATGACCTTGTCCTCTAAGGGAGTAAAGGCTTTGCCTTGCTCGTCATCTAAACGCATCGCGGTATTGAGTGCCACCTCAATGGTTTTAGAGAGTGATAGGAGGGGGAGTGATGTATGGTTGGTTGAGGTATTCATTAATATTTCCAGCCTCGGTGCAGTGCCACAATGCCTTCACTCATATTGAGGTATTCGGCTTTATCAAACCCTGCGGTCAGCATCATCTGCTTAAGGGTTTCTTGATCGGGGTGCATTCGAATCGATTCGGCCAAGTATTGGTAGCTGGCTTCATCATTGGCGATCATCTTGCCCATTTTAGGCAGAATATTAAAGGAGTAAAAGTCATAAAATTTTGCAAACAGAGGTTGCGTGACTTTTGAAAACTCTAAAATCATCAGCTGCCCACCGGGCTTTAATACGCGGTACAGCTCCTCTAATGCTTTGTCTTTATTGGTTACATTTCGCAAGCCAAAAGCAATGGTGGCCAAGTCAAAGGTATTGTCGGGAAACGCCAAGGCTTCGGCATTGGTAATGGTGTACTCCACATTGCCAGTAATGCCCGCATTAATAAGGCGATCACGCCCTACGCGTACCATGCTTTCGTTAATGTCGGCTAAGACCACTTTGCCCTCTTTACCCACGCGTTTGGCAAACTCTTTGGTTAAATCGCCCGTGCCACCCGCTAAATCCAGCACCACTTTACCGGGGCGAATGCCACTGAGTTCAATGGTGTGGCGCTTCCAAAGTCGATGCACACCCAGCGACATAACATCGTTCATAATGTCGTAATTGCCTGCAACCGAGTCAAAAACGCCTTTGACCTTTTTCACTTTTTCTTGAAGCGGAACGTCTGTAAATCCAAAATCAATGGTGGGTTTCGTTTGACTCATAATGATGAACCTTTGTTATTATGTTTTTTTAGGACTAACGGCTTAAATTAGCGCTTGAAGCTATCCAGTTCAAGGGAGGCTTAGTTTAACTTATAAAGTTTTTTGCGCAAATAAATATAGTGAGACCTTTGCACAAAAGGATGCTCAGATAAAAAAAGAGGTCGTGTACCATTTGTGGGTGAACATCAGTTATATTTCCCCCTTTTTTTTCATGTACCCCTCTTGTGTAAAGGTCTGTAATGGTCAAGTAATTAGGGTCGTTTTTTACTTGCTTAGCTTTGTTGTGAGTAAGTTATTAAGTTTTTTACTCATAGTGTGCTTCTAATGTTAGATTTTTGGCCTTTTTTACTCATAATAGCGACTCATATCGCACTTCTCTATTATTTACCGCTTAATAGGTGATAAAAACGCTTGTTAATAAAGTATTTACTGGTACCCATTTTGATAGGCTTTAAAACGCCTAAATCGGCAAGTTTGTTTAGGTAGGTTGACGCTGTTTTTCTGGAAACCCCAAGCGTGTTTTCAGTAAATTCAATTTTAGTGTAGGGGTGAATAAACAATACTTCTAACAGGTCTTTTGAGTAAAGTTTAGGTGCTTTTTCTTGAATAAGTTTTGCTGTTTCATCCATAAGTTTATCAATTTTATGAACGAGCTGAATGGTCTGGTTGGCGGTTTGTTCAATACCGTCGAGCATAAATAAAATCCATTCTTCCCAAGCCTGATCAATTCTAACTCTTTGTAACAGGCGGTAATACTCGGTTTTGTGTGTGGTGATATAGCGACTTAAATAGAGGATGGGTAGGTCTAGCAATTCATTGAGGACGAGGTAGAGAATATTGATAATTCTGCCTGTTCGACCATTTCCATCATAAAACGGATGGATGGTTTCAAATTGGTGATGGATAATTGCCATTTTAATGAGCGGATCGATATCATCTAATTCTGAGTCATTAATGTATTGCTCTAGGTTGGCAAGAGCGTTGCGAATGTCATTCTCAAGCTGGGGGGGGGTAAAAATCACCTCATCCGTTAGGTCATTTTTTAAACAGGTACCCCCTTGTTTACGAATGCCAGCATCGTTTTTTTCTAAGAGAGATTGAATTTGAATAATATCTTTGATGAGAAGCAGTTTGTTTTGGGTAACGAGTTTAAAGCCCTTACGAAGCGCTTCGCCATAATAACGAACTTCTTTTACCGACTGTGATAAATTCGTTGGGTCAATAGTAGAGCGATAAAGATCATCATGGGTTGTGATGATGTTTTCAATTTCGCTGGAGTCTTTTGCTTCTTGTAAAACTAATGAATTTATCAGTACGGCTTGATTGGGGATGCGTGCGGTTGCACCATTGAGCCTTGCCAATGCAACATTAGCAGAGATGGCTTTTTTTAATACGGCCTTGGTTTCTAATGTTTGTGCTAATGGCAAATTAGGAGGAATATACCCCCTTAGATCAGTTTGTTCTTGACTCATTTTACCTTCCCCCATAAACAAGAACCCCCACGCAGAGTGCTGTTCTTGTCAAAGGTGACTTGGGTAGCGGGAGGGAGGTTGCAACCCATTATAAAACCCTTTCGTTATAAATTCCATTAAGGCTCTTTAACCTGCTTTTTCAGGGCTTCAAATTCTGATAAGGCGTGGGCTTCTACCAATAATAAAGCTAGACACAGTTTCTCCTTGAGAAAATGACCTATCCATCATGTATGGGGCTTTGGATGAATGCAAGGAAGAAGCATGAGTCATTGTTGCGCAGAACCCCATTCACTTTTAGACGGGATTAAGAGCCCTTTATCGAGGCTTTTAATTTGGTTAAATCGGGGTGGCTGTGGCCTGCGCGCATTAAACGTCTGAGGTAGTTTGTCCAATAATCGGTTTGATGGCTTCCTAAGTCGTAGAGGCGCTCCCATGTGTAAATGCCTGTATCGTGCCCGTCATCAAAATGCAGTTTAATGGCGTAGTTTCCTACGGGCGTAATGTCGGTAATGTTTACCTCTTGCTTGTCTAGCTGCAAGACCTCTTGCCCGGGGGCGTGCCCTGTTACTTCGGCCGACTGTGAATACACACGCAAAAACTCACAGGGGAGTTTAAATATTTCCCCCCCCCCCTGTGTATCACTCCCATCATTAAAGTGAACCTCTAATGCACGTGAGACTTGATGCAGTTTAATGTGTGTTGGGATTAAGCTTGGCACAGGGCTCTCTCTTTATTTTTTATAAAATATACTGTGAAAGGTCTTGATCCACTGCCAGCTCACCTAAACGCTCTTCCACAAACGCTTGGGTCACTTCAAAGGTTGAACCCGCCAAATTAGGTGCGTCAAAAGAGACCTCTTCCAGCAAACGTTCTAACACCGTGTGTAAACGACGTGCGCCAATGTTCTCGGTACCTTCATTTACTTGAAAGGCAATCTCGGCCAAACGCTGAATGCCTTCCTCAGTAAAGACCAAATCGACCCCTTCGGTTTTCATTAGTGCGACGGCTTGTTGTGTAAGAGAAGCGGTTGGTTCGGTTAAAATGCGAACAAAATCTTTAACACGTAACGATTGCAACTCAACGCGAATCGGCAAGCGCCCCTGCAGTTCAGGAATAAGATCCGACGGTTTAGACAGGTGAAATGCACCTGAGGCGATAAACAGAATATGATCGGTTTTAATCATGCCGTATTTGGTGCTGACGGTACTGCCTTCAATTAAAGGCAGTAAATCACGTTGTACCCCTTCACGAGAAACATCACCACCGCCTGCATCTTGGCGCTTGGCGACCTTATCAATTTCATCAATAAAGACAATGCCGTTTTGCTCAACACTCTCAATCGCTTGCGCTTTAATGTCGTCTTGATTAATCAGTTTTTGCGCTTCTTCTTCTGTAAGAGCTTTAAGCGCTTTTTTAATCGTCAGTTTACGCTTCTCTTTTTTGTTTTGGCCTAAGCCTTCAAACATGCCTTGCAGTTGTTGAGTCATCTCCTCCATGCCGGGGGCGGCCATAATCTCAACCTGTTTGGGCGCGGCGTTTAAATCCAGCTCAACCTCTTTATCATCCAACTGACCTTCACGCAGTTTTTTACGAAACTTTTGACGTGTGTCGGCCATATTGTCATGGCTCTCCTCTTCACGACCGCGAGCAGGGGGGAGTAAAATATCTAAAATACGCTCTTCGGCCGCATCTTCGGCTTTGCGTTGCGGGCCTTTCATCGCTTGTTCACGCGTGATCTTCATGGCGTTTTCCATAAGGTCTCTAATAATAGAGTCCACATCACGCCCCACATAACCCACTTCGGTAAATTTAGTGGCTTCAATTTTTAAAAAAGGCGCATTCGCCAGCTTCGCTAAGCGGCGCGCAATCTCCGTTTTTCCAACCCCTGTTGGCCCAATCATTAAAATGTTTTTGGGGGTTACTTCATGACGCAATTCATCAGACAGTTGATTACGGCGCCAGCGATTACGCAAGGCAATGGCAACGGCACGCTTTGCATCGGCTTGGCCTACAATGTGTGAATCTAAGCTGTGCACAATCTCTTTAGGGGTCATCATTTGGGGCTTACTTCCTTTACTCTTTTGATGGCATAAAATTACGAAAGGGGTCATTATAAATTAAAAGGAGGTTTGTGTGGGTGAGAGTGGATTATTGAAGTTGTTTGGGGGGGGGTAAAATTTATGCAGGCCTCAACTTGCTTCTTGTTGCGCATCGCGCAATATGTTATGGTTAGACAATGATAAAATCATTTAAGCATAAAGGTCTTCAAAAATTTTACGAAACAGGAAGTGCCGCTGGCATACAAAGCAGTCATAAGAATAAGCTTCGTATGATCTTAGTGGCGCTTGAAGTCTCACATGAAATAGAAGACATGGATGTCCCCGGTTTTAGGTTGCATCCTTTAAAAGGAAAATTGAAAGGCGTATCGTCAGTAACGGTAAGTGGTAATTGGCGAATAACCTTTAAATTTGAAAATGGTCACGCTTATATTATTAACTATGAGGACTATCACTGATGAATATGTATAACCCACCGCATCCAGGTGAATTTATTAAAGAGGTTTATTTAATGCCTTTTAATATAAGCTCGCGTACCGTGGCTGAAAAACTAAATGTTTCCCCCTCTACTTTTAATCGTCTTGTAAATGAAGAAAGCAATGTTTCACCAGAAATGGCATTACGGTTATCAAAAACATTAGGCCGCACGCCCGAAAGCTGGCTTGCAATGCAAGATTTATATAACTTATGGCACGCTAAAAATAATATTGATTTAGCATTGGTTGAAAAACTTAATGTCGAGTTTCAGCACATTTCGGCATCGTAGTCAGGTTCAATGTCTGTACGTTAAGGCCGGTGGTCTGTATTAGGTTTCATAACGTTATGCCATGACTTTGCTACGTTCCTGATAGTTCTGTTTTAATGTGTTAAGTCAATATTCCCCCCCCTCTACGCTCTTGAATGCCTCCTTTTTGGATAAACTGTCGCCGAAATAAATGTTGAAGTCAGTATGAACTCTACTTTTGGTAGTAGTCAATGATGGGAATCAACCTAAACGAATAAAAAGGTCTAAATGATGTCGTTTGAAGTCAATTATAAAGAAGATTTTATACCGAGAATACGTGATCTAATTGATGGTTACTCTAAAGATTCCATTTTAAAAGAATATTTACAAAATGCTGATGATTCGAAAGCAACTGAGCTTGTAGTGACTTTTGATAGAAGAGAACACTCGTCTTTAAATAATACAAAGTTTGTTGGAGCAAAAACTCAAGCTCTCCTTCTCTATAATAATTCTAAATTTAAAGAGACAGACTTTAAAGCTATCGTTAATATAAGCGCTCAAGGTAAGGCAAAGGATGCACACTCTACAGGAAGATTTGGTCAAGGATTTAGTTCAAGTTTTAGTGTTTCAGACCATCCAAGTTTTATCTCTAATGGCAAAGCATATTGGTTTGATGTTCATCATAATTCAGTCAGTAAAGGCAAAGAAAGTTCTATACAAGGATGGGAGAAGAATGATTTTAATGAGATCAAACAATGGCTTGATATTTTTACGCCTGATCTTATTAGTAAGGATTTTAATGGGACAATTTTTCGTTTACCTCTTCGTACAGAAAACACTGCTAAAGATAGCGAAATAAGTCATGAAGTTTTTTTATATGAAGATTTTTTAAAGTGGTGTGAAGAGTGGAGAACTAATGCCGATGTAATCCCCCCATTTATAACCGAAGTTAAAAGTAGAAGATTAAACCTTTTCCAGCTTGTATCTTGGTGGCACACCACCAATCGCTGAATGAGGTCGTTCGTTATTGTAAGTCCATAACCATTTT
>JAMOLY010000150.1 GCA_027068835.1 Thiomicrorhabdus sp.
CCCGAGGTAAAGCTACCATCTTCGTGCATTACTACGCTGAGAGGCTAATTCAGGCTACCGCTATTAACCACAGCTGGGCAATTCCTAGCTCATCCTGTAAAATTGCTTCACTAACCCGCACACCCAGAACGCATTTTTGGCTGTAAAACAAAACGTGCAGCCCTACCATAGATGGTGCATTTTTGAACATTTCAGGTGCATAAAAAAACCGCTAGCAAGTGAATGCCTGCGGTTTTTTATTACTCTGAAAAATCTAACGAATCATGATCCATTCGCCTTGTTGGTTTTTGTAGAAGCCGAATTTCATGGTGTGTACAATACCCTGAGTGTTATCCACAAAAAGAATTGGATGGTATTGCGCAATATTGATAATTCTTGCCATTTTCCCATCGGCATAAATATCGAGTTTGTTATTAGTTTTTGTGCGAAATTTGGTAAGATCAGAATCAGCATCATCAAGCATTTCACCCGTTTCCATGAAGGCATGACCAGCATTCCTTCCACCCTTCAGATAGTATGCAGATGCAAATTCATCAGCCGCGTGATCATGGAGCGTTAATAATTTTTTGCGGTCCCCTATTTTATACGCCTCATAAATTTCACGGTAAGTGGAAAGAAGTGAATCATAATTTTCCTGAGTATCCTCAATAAATTTACCATCCTGCCATGCCCAACGCGAGTAACTGCTCTGCACCGGCAGACTTTTTCTCGTCGCAACAATTTGTTGATTAATAGCGAATACAGGAAAAGAGAGTGGCTGACTTTTGTGATCTAACACCACCTCCCCCACGCCTTCAATCGGAATAGTTTCACTGGCTGCCCGCTCCAATGGCAAACCAGGACGAAAATAGATCTGACTCAGCAATTTTTTGTTGTTGCTGTCGCCTTGTTCGTTAACGTATAGCGTGGCCTTTACCTCAGCTTCCCCATGATACGCTTTTGTCTGCCCTTCCTCTTGAGTTTTGCCAAAAAAGGGAAATGCAATCACTTTTAGCTCGTTGACACCAGCAATCACTGATTCATTGACATCGTAGTTCATTGTGGAATGACCACTAAACATGTCGAATTCAATCGTTATATCATTAAGCCGAACATCCACCCCCACTCCGGTGATAGTCAGTGCCAGAGTAAATTCCGGTTGTTTATAGTCTGCGGCTTGTGCATTTAACATAGAGATCAATCCAAAAATAATAAATAAAGTCTGTTTAATCATGATTAATATTCAATGAAGTAATGTTTGTTAGTCCCTAAGGTTTTTTCTTTAATCCAGACATATTCGTCGGTCTCTTTTACGGCCAAATTTGGTTGATTTACCTCTACCACACCAAAGCCATTCTCTCCCCCAGATTCCGTCTTAGTCTTCACCAACTTATTAATATAAACCTTCACCCCATTAAACCTTGCTTGGGGTTGCCAGTAGTACCCTTTGTCGTCTTTATCGATATCGACATCCAGGGTGATGCTGGATTTGATACCGATGCCTGCCACCAGTTCAATCTTGATTTTCAGCAGGTGGCCTTTGATGTCGATGATCCCTTCGGCGCTGAATTCGATTTTTCCCTCTACCGGCTTGCCACTCACTTTTTCGATGCGGTTGTTGTTTGAGAAGTCGCCTTTGAAGTGGCCTTCGCAGCTAAGGCTGGTTTTACCGGTCATGATGACACTAACGGTGCCTTCGGCGGAGTATGCACCCTCTTTATCGCCCACCCCTTTTTCAATACGTTTCAGCACGCTTTCTATTATCTTTTTACCCGCAAGACCACCCGCCAGGGGAGCGAGCAGTACCGGCAAAATATCAACTTTAACATCCAGGCCGAAGAACGGGGCGGCGCTGATGCCGAAGTCGAAGGCGACTACGCGGTGTTGGTCTTTGCCTTCGGCCAGTTCGGTTTTTAGGTTGAGTTTGAGGTTGGGCCAGGTAAC
>JAMOLY010000151.1 GCA_027068835.1 Thiomicrorhabdus sp.
AAAGCGCAATAAAATATGTCTGGCCAAAGGTCGATGCCGCCGTCAGCAACGCCCCTGCGATCAACCAACGGAAATTGGTTTTCAAAAATTGGAAATAACTCATGGCCTGCCTTAATACGCAAAACTCACAATAGCCAGTTGAAAAATTGGTTTTATACACAATTGTCTCAACCACAAATTGAAACTTTCCCGTACACCATAAATTAATCCGTTCACTGCTAGTTTTAGTTAGACAAATCACTTCCCTTCACCTAAGCAAGAAAAAAATTTAACAATTGATCTATCGCATGGCATTTTTCAAAACCCACACTATTTGCGCATTTTTTGCTGCTGGCCTTTTCAGTTTAAATGCAGCAAACGCTGAATCAACGTCAAATAAAGACGTATTTGAAATCATTACGACTCATTGTAATGATGTTTTATTCGACTCCGATGGTGGTGGCGTGTCAGCCTGTATTGAAGCAAACTACCGTTATAATGAATGGCAATTTGGCTACGGGCTTTACGGTGTAACACCCGAACTAAAAAATGGCGGCATTACAGGTGATAACCTTGAAGATCTTGCCCGCTTTACAGTTGGCTTAGGCCAATTAAAACAAACACCATGGGGCGATTATTCTTATCAAGGGCGGATAGGCCTTGAAGGCGGCCTTATTGATGACATTGCTGGCGATCTTCAAAAAGCTGTTCATAACCTTTTTGGTGTCGGTTTTAGAAACTTAGTTAAAACCCATAAAACCAGATTTATCGGCGGTGTCGCAGGGTGGGCAAGAGTAAATGCTTTTGTACATAACGACAATCGTTTAGCTATTAAACTTCAACCATATATTCACGCCTCTATCGGCTTAGATACTGTTGAAGCTGGTGGTGGTTTTTTACTCGCATTCCAACCAAATAGCGCAACTAAAAGTTTAGGGTTATTACTGCCCAAAAACGGTTCATATTTAGCAACCTTTGGCGGCGACGGATTCGGCATTTTTGGTGCTGCCCGTGTGGTAGCACGCGAAACGCTTTATAGCGGCCCTACTGACAATATGCGCAAACCAGTTGTGGTTGAATTTGGCACCGTGGCGCAATACACAGCCTTTGATAAAGTCAAACTCGGCTGGTCCGCCTCCTGTACAAGCAAAGCCTACAAAGGCGTTCCCAAAGCCGACTGCAAAACCGAAGCCCGCATTGGCTATGTTTTTTCTGGGCTGTAAGCTGAACATGGCAGTGACTTTAAACGCTTTGGCGCTTTTAGGAAAAGTCGTTTGCACTGCAATATTGTTTCAGATCTAGCACTAATTTCAAATAGATTCTAAAGCGATATTAGAAATTTGCTCGTCACAAGACAAGATGGTACCAATAGTAGCAACTAGCTTTTCTACATCCTTATGAACATTCACTTTTCTAAACCAGTGTTTCATAGGACGTATGACCGACTTGTCTGGAGTTACAAACACACGGTGTAGATTAAGATTAATGTTAGGGTCAACATGATCGATGTTAGAACAACCAAAACCTAAAGTGTAACCTCGATCGTGCTCTATCTCTATCCAATACCCCCAGTCTTCAGGACAATGAAAACAAACACGATATTTATGTACCTGTAATTCCGTTATCAAATAGTTGGCCAATTCACGCCCGTAAATTCCAGGATTGATAAAATCTTCATGACTTTCATCCTGTTCAGCTAACGTTGATTGGAACTTATTACTTTCAAAAGTATATTGTGTTTTCATAAACTTGCTTAACAGTTGCCCCACAAACGCACAACACAAACAAAAAAACGCCCAAACCAGTTTCCCAGTTCAGGTGTTTTCTCAATAACATTGTATCATATTTTACCGCGCTAAACTTCTGCGCCGCCGCGCCCGTTCGTGCATGGCGATACTGGCATTGACGGTAAGTGGCAAGCGTGCCGCCCATTGC
>JAMOLY010000152.1 GCA_027068835.1 Thiomicrorhabdus sp.
GTGCTGATACATCTTTGGCCTCTGGAGGCATATAAACAATAGAGCCACTCATGCTGTCTCTAATCACATTTTGACCATCACGATAGGGCGAGGCATATTTTTTGCCTTCCATTATAAAACCGTGTAATGTTTTAATATCAGACTCAGTAATTTTCTCTGTTTTAGACTTTATAAGTGCATCAAGAAAATCTAAGGCATGGTAATAATTTTTAACCTCTCTTTCATCTCGTTCTCGATTGGGGAATGTTCCGCCATGTAGTACGTCCTCTACTTGCGATTGCGTTAAGCGATTTCCTTCGATTTGCGTGGAATAATGCGTTGAAATAAGGCGTGCTGACTGACGTAAAGAGGTTAAGACTGGAACGGTTATTGGTAAGCTGGAAACTGCTTGGCGAGACGCCTCAATGTCCATCAATAATTTTGTAAGCGTTGCGGTGATCTGAAAGTGAGGTAAAAAAGCCATTTAATAAACCTTATGGGGTCTCTTACACAGAGGCACTGATATTGGGTGCTCTATACAGAGGGTTGGATTATGCATTGAATGGCTATCATTCTAGCAATGTTCTATAAAATTTCCAATAACATTCTAATAAAATGCCAATAAACCTGATGCTTAAACACTTTAAAAATTAATGCTCTTCCGTGCTGCTTTTCATGAAAAGGTCTCAATTAGTTTTTTCTTTTTAGCCGTACGTGTGCCTTTTTTAGGCGTCGACAACACTGGTGCTATAATTATTTTATATAAGAGGGAAAGAAAATATGTCACACGACCACCATCATCATAATGTCGATGCGATGGATGACCGAAAGTTAGGGTGGGCGATTGCGATTAATATGTTGCTTACGTTGGCTCAAATCATTGGAGGGGTTCTGTCGGGGAGCTTGGCGCTGATTGCCGATGCGTTGCATAATTTTAGTGACGCCGCCTCGCTTTGGATTGCATGGATTGCGCGTAAAATTGGCCGCAAGCCCGCCGATCACTTTAAAACCTTTGGCTATAAACGGGCTGAAGTGATCGCCACGCTCATTAATTTGATTACGTTGGTGATTGTGGGTTTGTACCTTATTTATGAGGCGGTATGGCGTGCATTTGAACCTCAAATAATTGAAGGGTGGACAGTGGTGATTGTCGCCAGCATCGCTTTGGTGATTGATGTGGTGACGGCGATGTTGACCTACCGTATGTCTAAAAATAGCATGAATATTCGTGCGGCTTTTTTGCATAATGTTTCGGATGCACTGGCCTCGTTGGGGGTGATTATTGCCGGGACATTGATTATTTTGTACGACTGGTATTGGACGGACACGGCGTTAACTTTATTGATTGCGGCGTATGTACTGTATCAAGCTGCCAGTATGTTGCCCAAAACCATTCATATTTTGATGCAGGGCGCACCGGATAATATTGTAATGGATGAGGTGATTCAGGAGATGGAATCGATAGGGGGGGTAAAAAATGTGCATCATGTTCATATTTGGCAGATGGATGAGCACAATAATGCTTTGGAAGCGCATGTGGTGATTGAGAGTTTTAATGAGACAGAAGTGGTAAAACAGGCATTAAAAGCGTGTTTAACTGAGCAATTTGGATTGGTTCACTCTACGTTGGAATTTGAAATTAAGCTTTGTGATCAAGTGTGTGAGGTGGGGTAAAAAAAGCAATAAACGTATAGTCTTAAGGGTTTCTTAATATTCCTTCAATGTTTGGAGATTGATCTATTGTAAAGAGAACCGTAAACTAGAGACAACTTAAATGAATCCCCTATTTATTAAAGTTAAGACTTTCCCCAAAAGTCTTTTAAAGTTGTTTTAAAATTTATTGCTCCTTAATTAAGCACTGTATTCTAACTTGAATGCGGTGCTTTTTTTTTGCCTTGATTTGATCTTTTTTAGGAGCCATCTGTTTAGGTGCATTGAAAATGCGTTAAGTAGAACCTATTAAATAGAAGATAGCTTAATAAAAATAGGATGATAAATATGATTATTATGTGCCCTCATTGCAGTGGATTAAATCGTGTTCCCGATGAAAAACTCTCTACACAAGCCGTATGCGGAAAGTGCAAAGACAATTTATTTACAGGCCAGCCTGTTGAGATGACTGGCGAGCAATTTTTACGTGCGTTGCAAAAAACCGATCAACCGTTGGTGGTGGATTTTTGGGCACCGTGGTGTGGTCCGTGTAAAAACTTTGCCCCAATATTCAGTCAAGCCGCCGCGCAGTTAGAACCCAAAGCACGTTTTATTAAAATTAATACGGAAGTAGAGCAACAGATTGCAGGGCAATTTAATATTCGTTCTATTCCTACTTTAGCGGTATTTAAAGCAGGGCAAGAGGTGACGCGTGTATCGGGTGCAATGGATTTAGGTGGCTTTACGCAGTGGGTAAATCAGTCCATTTAGATTAAACAGAGCCTTTTTAACTTAACTCAAAAAAATCCCCCCCTCCTTTTTTTTACATTCTTTACGAGCAGGCCACCAAGTGGTCTGTTTGCTCCATTGTCTTGCGTGTTGTTTAAGTGCTTCCCATTCTGGAGATTGATCAGAATACAGTTGTTGATTTAACTGGGTTATGAGTTTATTGAACGTAGGGTGTTCACCATAGGTTTGGTGGTACCAGAGTGTCCAATCGCCCAAGGTTTTGATGGGGCTTGTGTGTTGCGTTTGTGCCCATTGTTGCATCACAGACCATAACGCTTGTGCATCCGCTGCATGTTTAATGTCATGAATTAATTTAAGCCTTATCCAAAGGTGTTTGAGCTGTTTTATGACCCAAAAAAGGGCGATTAGACCAAGTAAAAAAGCCACCGTTTTTGCCATCCAAATTGTCCAACTGGGTAGCACAAGGATTTTGTGAGAGGGGGGTGTGAGTGATTCTAATTTACCTGTAATGGGGTTAAAAAATGGATTGCTGAGTTGGGGAAATTGAATCCATCCCGCTTGAGTTATACGATACGGCAAACGCAGGGTTAAGGTGCTTTGTATGCCTTGATCAGTCCAGTGTGTGGTGGTTTGATGGGATTCACTGAGCCACTCTATTTGGTTGGTGTAAGGGAGGGTTTCGATGAGTTGATGCATGTACTGTTTGAGCGCTTGTTGTGACATATTTTGACCGCTGAGTTGCCATGTCCAGTAGTTGAGTGCGCCTTTTTCTTGTATGCGTGCAAGGGGGGGGGAGGAAAATTTGAGCTTTCCTACCACGGTGGTTGCGGGTAAAAAATGGGGCAAAGGGAGTATGGAAGCGGTAATGGAGCGATCGAAAAAGAACCATTTTTGATTGGTTCTGTTTTTAATGACCACCACCGGAGAGGCAAGTGTTACGGGGTGAGGGAGGTGGATGGGGCGTGTGCTGTCATGGCTTACTTGATAGCTGGCAATAAAGACCTCGGTTTTGCCTTCACGAGAGTTGTTTGCGTGGGTGATTGATGGAATGGCGAGTGAGGATAGGGTTAAGGTCACGTTACTATCAAGATGTGTTTGAGGGGCTTTTAGGCTGATTTTATTGGCGCTATCTTGTACCCAAACGCTGGTTTTCCAAGTGGTGTTTTGTTGAATGTATTGAGTGGTTGGCGGGGGTGTCCATTGAATGGAAACATGGGGGTTGTCTGCAATATGAAAGGTTAATTTTGGTAGTAAAATATGCCCAGATTGTTGCGAAGGAAAGGTAAATGTTCCGCTGTCAAAAGGGTAAAGTCGAACTTTTATTCGATTAAAACCCACATCTATGTCATCAATCTTAAAGTGGCGTTTAACGGGTGACCAATCAATTTTTTCAAAATCATCATTTAGGTTTTCACCTTTAATGGTTAAGGTAATGCGCTCTCCCAGCATGATATTTTTAGCGGTGGTGGTAACGTAGACTTTGCCTTGAAATTCTTTAAACAGTGGTACATTCAATGCATGATTATCTGTGCTGTTTTGGGCGTATACGTCGCTTATTTGAAAGGGAAGCCATGCTGCAACAAACAGCCATGCCCATAGGGGGGGGGTAATTTTTTGAAGGGTGTTTTTTACCATGGTTGCATCCCTGGTATTGGGTGCGGTTGGGCTTGTGGGGCATGAAACCCTGCTTCACGTTCAAACAGACGTTTTAACAAGATTTTTTGATGGTCTTCAAGTTGTTGAGTTTTTTGTTTAAAGCGTGCGATACTTTGTTGTTTTTGCTGTTGATTTACAAGTTCTTTTGCTTGGGGCGTGTAGGCTGATTTTGCTTGACTGGCATAATCGTTGACGAATAAGCTTTGCATTCCTGCGTTGGGCAATTGATAGTGCGTGGTTTGCTCTGTGTCTGAAAGCATGACTTGATTGCCTTGTTTTTCGCCCTCAATGGCATCGCCATCTGATCCAAATCCAGCTTCATTTGTGTTGGAGGTATTGGGTTTTTGCCCCCCATAAAAAGCGCCGTCGGTGTCTGGCGATTGTGTGCCATCTCCTTTACCTTGTTTTCCTTGGCGTGCCTTTTGAGCAACTTGCCGTTGTATGATGTTTTGTGCCTGCGCTAAGGTTAAATTATGCTGTGCTTTCGTGTAATTAGGCTGGTAGATAAGTGCTTGTTGATAGGAGGAGATGGCAAATTCAAATAGTTGAATTTGGTAGTAACTATTGCCTAAGTTAAACAGGGCGTGGGCGCGTTCTAAATCGGTATTGGCGAGCCAAGCGGCTTGACGAAAATAAAAAACCGTAGTTTCAATATGGCCTAATTTATAGGCAGAACTACCCGCGCCAAAGACCGCTTGATAGCCTTTAAGTTGTTGGTATTGTGCAAGAGACTGATCGTACTGTTGGGCTTGAAAGGCTTGATAAGCCTGCGTTAAGATTTGGGGATCAGGACTGGTAACGGTTTGTGCATGGCTGGTTTGAGGCACACTGTACAGGCTGAGGCTAAGAGCACCTGAGAGCCACAAAAGTGTTAAGTTGTTTTTGGGCCGTAATCTCCCCAATGGGTAGAATGCCATGAGCAAAAAAATGAGTCCAGCGATCATAAAAGGGTGAGCGTAATCTTGCCACGTAGCACGAGCTTGAAAGACGGGGTATTCGGAGGCTTTGTCGGTGATCTCTGTGAGCAGTTGTTGCATAAAAGCGGGGGAGGGTTCGGCGCGGAGATAAACCCCGCCATAGTCTTGAGTTAGTTTTTTAAGGCGTGTCTCTTCAAGTTTACTTTGAACGGGCTTTCCGTTGACGTGCAGTATTTTATTGGGATCGTTTGAGTTATAAAGTGGCACAGGGTTGAGTTGCCCAACGCCAACAATAATGAGTTTGATTGCGTTGGTTTTTAGAGGATTGGCGGCACGAAAAAAACGGCTTTGCTGTAAGTGTTTAGGCAGAGTTTGAGGTTGCCAAAATTCGGGTGCGCCATTGGTAAAAAGTATGAGGGTTCGGTTTTGCCCGTCTGTTTGAGAGAGGTACTCTAGCCCTTCAATGAGTGCGCGTTCCACCCATGTGCCTTGCCGTGGCAGTAAGTTGGGTTCTAATAGGTTGAGCATGTGTTGAAACAGTGCATGATCGTGACTTAATGGGTTCACAATATGAGGTTGCCCTGCAAAGGCTTGCAGGGCTAAACGATCGGCTTGTTCAAGTTGGTTGTTCATGGCTTCGATTAATGATTTGGCGAATAAAAATCGACTGGGGTAACGATCGGTGGCGGTCATGGAGTGGGACAGATCCATTGAAACCAATAGGTCAACGCCTTCTCGGTTTTGGGTGTCTGGCGTTTCAATTAATGTTCTTGGACCTGCCAGTGCAATGATTAAACAAACCCAAGCGAGACTGAGCAGTAGGCTGGCTGGATAGGGGGGGAGAATTTTTTGAACATAGGCGTATTTTGACGTTGTTTGAACGGAAGTGGTTGCACCCTGTACCCATGGCCATAAGTGGGAATTGGCATAGCTTTGGTGCTGTTTTTTTCGAATTAGGCGGCTGACTCCCCAAAAAATAAGGGGCAGTAAAATAGCCCACAAGAGAAGTGGTTCGCGCCATTGCAGGGGGAGGTTAAGAAGCGCATTGAATAGGGTCATGTGGCCTCTTTTCCTGTTTGAGTCGAACGGGTTTTAACGCTCAGCATTAGGCTAAACACCAAGTAGAGGAACAGGGTAAACACTGCAATGCTCAGTGGCAGGTGGTACAGTGCAATGTAGTCGGGCTTTACGGCGGGTGTTTCAAAGGGCACACCTTCGGCATCATTAATTTTTTGCAACACTTGGTTGAGTCCATCGCCACCGCTGACTTGAAAGTATTGCGCTTGGGTTGCGTTGGCAAGGGTTTTGAGCGATTGGGACTCTAAGGGTTGGTAGAGTAATCCTGTATGTTGTCGCTGGTCGGCGTTACGGGTATTGGCTCCAATGCCAACGGTGTAGATTGGCACTTGCATCTGTTGTGCGTAAAGAATGGCATCAGACAGCGGGAGCTGGCTTGGCTGACTTAGGCCATCGCTGATGAGCACAATGATGCACTTGAGGGGTAAATTTTTTGGGTTTTTATCTGAATACGATTCTGTTTGTGATTTGATTTGTGGTTCCGTTTGTTTTAAGGCCAATCCTAAGGCTTCACCCATTGCGCTGTCCAGTCGACCCGCAAGATGCGGTTTTAAGCGATTTAAGTATAAACGCGCGGCCGTTTGATCGTTTGTCATCGGCATTAAGGTGTAGGCGTGGTCGGCGTAGATAATCAGCCCAAAGCGATTGCCTTCCAGCCCCCCGATGAATTGATCGAGTACTTTTTTAACCACATTCATTCGACTTTCGGGTTGTCCGTTGAGCTGGTAATCGGGTAATAGCAGTGAGGCGGAGCTTTCAATGATAAAGACAATGTCCCGCACAGTTTTTTGTTGAGGCTCGGGTGGGCGTTCTTGCACTTTTTCTGGTTGAGCTAAGGCAATGGCAAGGCTGATAATGATGATGCCTCTCAGTAGATTAAAGCCAAGTTTGCGCAGTGAAAATGAGGGGGTGGCTTGTGGTGTGGTGTTGATATCGTGGCGCATTTGCCCAATTAATGGGTGTTTCACCTTTAAGGTTGCCTGCATGGTCAGTTGCGTTAAATCATCGGGTTGTTCGTTTACAAAGCGATTAAAAAGGGTGTGTACGCCCCAAAGCAGCGGCCATAAAAAAATCCCCCATAACCATATAGGTTGGTTAAAGAGTATGTTTTCAAGCTGAAATAGCGTGTTGATCCAATCGCCCATTAAATCGCCTTTAACAGTTGTTTGGTTTGCGTGAGCAGTTTGAGATAGGTTTCACGTGAAACAGGTTCTTTTGCAAAACACAGGGCGTTAAGTTGCGTTTTTAGTGTTTGGTACTTTGCCGAGGGGGGGGAGATTTTTTGTAACTCTAAAAAATATTGGTACAGCAAATAGGCGTTTTGACGCGGTATGGGTTCTTCTGTGTTTTCGGGATTTTTAGGAGTAATACGTGTGAGTTTTTTATGCAGCTGCATACGTTGATAGTGTGGTGAACGCTTGAGTATCAACAATGTGAGCAGTGCAAGGCATAGCAGTAATAATCCCCCTGCCAGTAGCCATTCGTTATTGTGAATCCAGCTTAATTCAGGTGCTGTGGGCAGTTCAATGTCAATCAGTGTTTGGGGAGGCGTTTCGGTCGTTGAGGGATTAGGCATGTGACGGCTCTTGGGCTGTGGTGTGTAAATGGGGGGCATTGCCAAGTGTATTCAGCGGTGCGTTGCTTTGAACCGTGATGGGCGAAATGCCTGCACTTTGTAAGGTGCTGAGAATGGCTTGTTGGTGTTGCTGTGCCCACGTTTTATACGCTTGTTGTTGCGATATTGTTTGAACGGTGAGTACGTGTTGTGCTTGCATGGTTTGTAACTGTAGGGGGGTGATATTGGGTAAGGCGTGCTCAACAGGATCTTGAATGCATAGGGCGGTAATCATCGCTTTTTGTTGTAAGGCAATGAGCTGTTCGCAGGTTTGTGCGTTGGCGTCGTGAAAATCACTGATTAAAATGCAGTATGCGCCCGCTTTTATTTTTGGCAACAGTGAGTGCAATAGATCATTCAATGAGGCATCTGGAGGCGTTGCGGCATTTGCAGGTGGGCAGGGCTGCGAAAACAGTTGCATCAATTTTTCATAACTGCCACGACCCGTTTGGGGGGGCGTTTGCGTGAGGGTATCGGTTAAGCGTACGCCTACAACGGGAATGGACTGCTTTTGTGCCAACCAAGCAAAGTAGCCTGCTATGCGTGAGGCTTGCGTGGCTTTGAGCCGAGTTTGTGTGCCAAAGCGCATGGGGGTACGATGATCGACAACAATTACCCAGTTTTCTTGTCGTGTTTCTTGAAAATATTTGGTGTACGCTTTGCCTGTTTTTGCCATTAAACGCCAATTTAAATGGCGTATCTCATCGCCCATCTCGTAGGGTCGGCTCTCTTCATACTCCATGCCTGAGCCTAAAAAGGGACTGTTTTGCGATCCCTGTATTTGTGCGTGGCTTATGCGATGATTAGTCATTATTAATGGTGGGATTTGAGCGTATTCTTGCGTTAAAAGTAAAATCGCTTGTTCCGATAAAATGGGCTGATTAATGGTTTGCTGAGCGGTGGAGGGTGTGTACATTTTTGCCCACGGTGTTACGTGTGCAATACGGTTGAAGCACCAGCGTTTGAATTGTGTCAATAAAGGGGGCGTTGCGACAGGCTGCGACACAGAGAATCCTTTATGTGTTCATGGGGGGAGCTGGGATGAGTTGAATGAGTTTTTCAGTGATTTTATCGGCCGTCCACTGTTGTGCGCGGCCGCTAAAACTGATGATTAAGCGGTGACGTAATACATCGGGCAGCAGTTGCGTTACATCGTCGGGAGTGACGTAATCCCGTCCTTGTAGCCAAGCATAGGCACTGGCGGCGTGGAGCAGTGCAATGGAAGCACGTGGTGAGGCTCCCACCTCTAAAACATGCATCAGTTCGCTGTCGAGTTGTCCAAGCTTTCGGGTGGCTGAAATGAGCGCAACAATGTAGTGTTCAACAGGTTCTGAAATATACTGTTGTGCAATGTGTTGGCGAGCATGTAGGACATTTTCGGGGGTTAAAAAAGGAGCAGGCTTCTCTTGTTTATGGCCAAATTCACGCGCACGATCACGGCGTAAAACCTCTAACTCTTCTTGTTCGGTAGGGTATTCCAGCACAAGATGGAGCATGAAACGATCAAGTTGGGCTTCGGGTAAGGGGTAAGTTCCGCTTTGTTCCAGTGGGTTTTGAGTACCAATCACTAAAAAAAGTTCGGGTAATATTCGTGTTTGCCCGCCTGCGGTGACCTGT
>JAMOLY010000153.1 GCA_027068835.1 Thiomicrorhabdus sp.
CATCATGTTATAGCTATTCATATTTCTGATATTGCCGAGCAATCATTAGCCAATAATGGCACGCTACGTTTTAAAGATGCACAGTCAAATGCACTGTATCAAGTTGAATCTGGTAGTCATAAACAGCGCGCAAAGTTTCAGTCACGCGCACAAGATTATCAAGAATCTATTAAGCAATTATTTGAAGATAGAGGCATACCTTTTATTTCAATTTTGACAACGGATGATGATTTAGCATCCATGATTCCATTGCCACTAGAAGCGTTATAAACACGATGAACGAAGAAAAAACATCCATCGAAAAACTCGCCAATATGAATTTGGAGGGTTTGCTCCTGCCTGAGCCAGCACCTGTTTCATACTGGTGGCTTTGGATGATTGTAGGGTTGCTGATACTGATAATCGCGATAGCAGGGAGAAAAAGATACCGTTCTCCCAAATCAACAGCACTTCGCCAGTTAAAAAAAATGAGAAAAGAATTAAGTATTGAGGGGCATGATTCACAAAAGATAAAAAAACAAATCGCTCGCTCGCTACGCCAAGGTTTTGGTGCGACAAGGCTAGATAATGTCATGCCTGACAATATGAAATGGCGTGAATATTTAAGCACTTTAGAAACGACGCTTTATGCGAATAAACCAATCGAGCCACAAGCCTTATCATCATTAATAAAAACCGCCCAAAACTGGTTGCGAGCTAGCGCATGATGGAACAGTATTAATGGAAAGCTATCAGCTACATTGGCTCACACCAGAATGGTTTATTTTATTGCCATTGCTGTGGCTTTATTTGTTTTGGCAAAGTAAAAAACAAGCACAAAGCCATGCTCAAAATAACGAACCAACCATTGCTCTAGGGATGAGTAAAACCTCAAGCTTTCATCATCCTTTGGCAAAATTATTTGCAGAAAATGTAACGCAAAAAGCATCTAAAAAAAGATTAAAAATATGGACAGCTTTAATCATAAGCAGTCTTGTTGTTTCTCTAGCACAGCCGATTTTAAGAGGCGAAAAACTCCCAGACCCACCACCCGAGCGAGACATAGTTTTTTTGGTGGATACGTCTATCAGTATGCAACTTAAAGATTATCAGGTTGATGGTGTAGCAATCAGCCGAATGGATTTGCTCCGCCAATTGCTCGATCAATTTGCATCACGCATGAAGGGTGAGCGCATCAGTGTAATCATCTTTGCCGAGCAAGCCTATAAGCTTGTACCATTAAGCAATGACCAAAACCTGATTCGCAAAATGTTACAACGCATAACAACCTCGCTCGCTGGTAGATACAGTGATATTGGCAGTGCTTTATTGCTGGCGCTTCAAGAGGCAAAAAAACAAGAGTTACAGTTAGAGAACCAGTCAAAACTTAAAAAACGCCATCAAACATTTATTTTATTCAGTGATGCCGATGAGTCACGAGGCAAGGTTGATGTTCATGCCGCCACTGCCTTGCTCGTGGAGAATGATATTCCGCTTTTCACCATCGCGATTGGTGGTAGTAAATCAAAAAAGGCAGAAACCGAAGGTGGCTTATACCACTCAGTTAATATGCAATTGTTTGATGATTTAGCAGAGCAAACCAATGGCAAAAGCTACCGAGTAGAAAATAGCGATACACTAGAAAAAGCCATAAGTGACATTTCAAAACTACGCAAAAACTTAGCGATTCAAGAACCTAAATATATTAAAATTCCGTTATATTTTTATCCTTTATTTTTAGGTTTTTTGCTACTTTTCTTACGTCAGCTTTTAACACTTCTGAGCAATAAACGATGAAAGTATCTAATAAGCTCATGCCCTTTGATTCCGCACCCTTCGACTACGCTCAGGGGGCTAATATAGGCAGTGTTTATTGTTT
>JAMOLY010000154.1 GCA_027068835.1 Thiomicrorhabdus sp.
CCGTACATTTAGGTGAACGTGACTGCTCCATGCAACGTCGTCATCAAAAAGTAGTTGAAGAAGCCCCTGCACCCGGTATAACCGATGCACAACGAGCTGAAATTGGCGAAGCGTGTGTCAATGCCTGCATTGCCATCAACTACCGTGGCGCGGGAACGTTTGAGTTTTTATATGAGAACGGACGTTTCTACTTCATTGAGATGAATACCCGTCTGCAAGTTGAGCATTGCGTAACAGAAATGGTCACTGGCATTGATTTAGTTAAAGAACAGATCAAAGTTGCGATGGGCATTCCATTAGAGCTTAAACAAGAAGATATCAAAATCACTGGTCATGCGATTGAGTGTCGAGTGAATGCTGAAAATCCCGCTAAAAACTTTATGCCCTCTCCCGGCACCATTGAACGCTTGCACTTACCGGGTGGCTTAGGCGTGCGTTGGGACTCTCATATTTATACGGGCTATGCAGTGCCTCCACACTACGATTCTATGATTGGTAAGCTGATCTGCTTTGGCAGTGACCGCACCTCCGCCATTCGTCGTATGGACAGTGCGCTCAGAGAGATTGTCATTCAAGGCATCGAAACCAATATTCACCTACAACGTGAGATCATGAACGATGGCGGGTTCTGCGAAGGTGGACGCAACATTCACTATCTTGAAGAACGTTTAGAGCATTTAGTTTAAAACCTACCGGTCTTCATCAACAAAAAACCTTCTTAGGCGTATCCTAGAAGGTTTTTTTATTTGTTTTTTTTTTTTTCTCCCCCCCCCCCTATTACACTAGGAACCCTTATGGCTTGGATTCAAATCAATACCACCGTTTCAGAGACACAGGCAGAACCCCTTTCGGATGCGTTTATGGAAGCCAATGCAGCCTCGGTGACTTTTCAAGATGCACAAGATCAGCCCATTTTTGAACCCGAATTAAATACCACGCCCGTTTGGCAGCAGACGAAAGTGGTGGGGTTATTTGATGCCGAGGTGGATACGCAAGCCATTATTAACCTGCTTGTTCAGCTTATACCTGATGTACCCGCCAACACTTATAAAGTAGAGCAACTGGAAGATAAGGATTGGATTCGCGCATGGATGGATCAATTTAAACCCATGCAGTTTGGACAAAATCTATGGATCGTGCCCAGTTGGACACAGCCACCCAAACCAGAGGCGGTTAACTTAATGCTAGACCCAGGTTTAGCATTTGGTACCGGTACACACCCCACCACCTCTCTATGTCTCACATGGCTTGATCAACACCCCCCTAAAGGATTAAGTGTCATCGACTACGGCTGCGGTTCAGGCATTTTGGCTCTCGCCGCTCAAAAGTTACAAGCCGCTTCAGTAACAGGCACCGATATTGATCCTCAAGCGATTTTAGCCAGCCAACAAAATGCCGAACGCAATCAAGAGCACATTGAGTTTGCGTTGGTTGAAGATTTTTCTCCCCCCCCTTGTGACTTGCTAATTGCCAATATTCTTGCAGGCCCTTTAAAAGAACTCGCCCCTGAGTTTAATCGTCTCTTAAAACCGGGGGGCACCTTAGTCCTGTCAGGCTTGCTGGCAAATCAAGCCGATGAACTGATCGCACACTACCACAGCCTTGGCATTGAACTGACTACCTTTCAACAAAGTGAAGAGTGGGGGTTACTGGCTGGACAAAAAAGATGTTAACCATCGGGAAATATCAATTTGAAAACCCCGTCGTGCTCGCCCCCATGGCGGGTATTACCGATTCAGTATTCCGCCAAATTTGCCGTCAACATGGCGCAAGCTACACCTTAGCCGAGATGGTGGCCTCTAAAAAAAACCTTCGAAACTCCAAAAAGTCCTCGACCCGCCACGCCAATACCAGTGATCCCGAACCGCGTGCGATTCAGCTGATTGGAACCGACCCTCATGAACTGGCCGATGCGGCACTCTGGCAAGTCTCACAAGGTGCTCAAATTATTGATTTAAACCTCGGTTGCCCCGCCAAAAAAGTGTGCAGTATCGCAGCAGGTTCCGCACTGATGGCATACCCTGAGCGCGTCGCGGCTATTTTTGAAGCGGTGGTCTCAGCGGTATCTGTTCCTGTTACCGTTAAAATACGAACGGGCAGTGACCCACAGCATAAAAATGCGGTTCAGATTGCACAACTTGCCCAAACACATGGCCTACAAGCCGTGACAGTTCATGGCCGAACCCGTGCCGATAAGTTTTCAGGCCGTGCCGAATACGACACCATCAAAGCCGTTAAACAAGCCGTTAATATTCCAGTCATTGCAAATGGTGATATTTGTAGCCCAAAACAAGCTCAATTTGTATTAAAATATACGGCTGCTGATGGCATTATGATTGGACGCGCTTCTCAAGGGTATCCTTGGATTTTTCGTGAGATAAATCACTACCTTAGTACGGGAAATACACACAAACCCGCTACGTTAGATGAGTTTTACCAAACCATTTTGCAACACCTTTCAGGACTGCATCAGCTTTACGGAGAACAACTTGGCGTACGCATTGCCCGTAAACACATCGCTTGGTATGGACAACACCTACCGCAAGGCGATCAACTGCGTAAACAATTTAACACCCTGTTATCGCCACAAGCACAACAACATTTAATCCAACATTATTTTGAAACACTACTTTGAGACCCAACACTTATGAGTGATTCCAATTCATCGCAACCAGCCAGTACAGCCAACTCAAGCCACTCATTAAGTGAGCAAGTGACCCACACCCTTGAGTGCTATTTTGAAACACTGCAAGATGAAAAAATTAGCAACCTGCACGAGATGGTGATACAACAAGTTGAAAAACCGCTGATTGAATTTGTCTTAGATAAGCACAACAATAATCAAACACAAACCGCTCAAACATTGGGGATTAATCGCAATACCCTCAGAAAAAAAATGCAGCAGTATCAACTGATTTAATTAATCCCCCCCCCCTATTATTTATTTTTGGAGAACAACCACATGAAACCCGTACGTCGCGCACTGATTAGCGTTTCTGATAAAACAGGCATTTTAGAGTTTGCCCAATCCCTTCTTGCCATGGATGTAGCCATTCTGTCTACCGGCGGTACTTACAAAGTGCTTAAAGACGCGGGACTGTCCGTTACCGAAGTCTCGGACTACACAGGCTTTCCAGAGATGATGGACGGCCGTGTTAAAACACTGCACCCTAAAATTCACGGAGGCTTATTAGGCCGTCGTGGAACAGACGATGCCATTATGGCAGAGCACGGTATCGACGCCATTGATATGGTAGTGGTTAATTTATATCCCTTTGAAGCCACGGTTGCCAAAGCGGACTGTTCATTAGAAGATGCGGTTGAAAATATCGATATCGGTGGCCCGACCATGTTGCGTTCTGCCGCTAAAAACCATAAAGATGTAGCGGTAGTCACCGATCCAACCGATTACGCGCGTATTTTGGAAGAGTTACAAGCCAATAACGGACAACTGGCCCACGCCACCCGTTTTAATTTAGCCATTAAAACCTTTGAGCAAACGGCTCGTTACGATGGCGCCATTGCCAACTATTTTGGCACCATGTTTAGCGAAGACACGGCTGATACCTTCCCTCGTACCTACAGCACCCAATTTGTTAAAAAACAGAGCATACGTTACGGCGAAAACCCACATCAAAATGCGGCCTTTTATACCGAACGTACTCAAAATGAAGCCTCAATCTCTACCGCAACCCAACTGCAAGGCAAGGCGCTTTCGTTTAACAACATTGCCGACACCGATGCGGCATTGGAGCTGGTCAAAACCTTTGAAGAGACCGCTTGTGTCATCGTTAAACACGCCAATCCATGTGGTGTGGCCATTGGTGCTAGCCCTTTTGAAGCGTATGACCGCGCGTACAAAACCGATCCAACCTCTGCGTTTGGTGGCATCATCGCCTTCAATACCGAGCTGGATACCCAAACCGCTCAAGCCATTGTTGATCGTCAATTTGTCGAAGTGATTATTGCGCCGACCGTTTCAGAAGAAGCCAAAACCATTATTGAAGCTAAGAAAAATTTACGTCTCTTAGTCTGTGGTGAGTTGACAGAACAGTTGCCCGCTTACGACTACAAAAAAGTCACGGGGGGTCTATTACTGCAAGACCGTGATTTAGGCTCGGTGACTCAAGATGACTTAAAAGTGGTCACCAAAGTCGCCCCTACCGCAGAACAGATGACTGACTTACTGTTTGCTTGGAAAGTCGCCAAATACGTTAAATCCAATGCCATTGTCTACGTTAAAGACGGCATGACCATTGGGGTAGGCGCAGGACAAATGAGTCGTGTGTATTCCGCTAAAATTGCAGGCATTAAAGCCGCCGATGAAGGACTGGAAGTACCGGGTTCTGTCATGGCCTCTGACGCCTTCTTCCCTTTCCGTGATGGTATTGATGCGGCCGCAGCCGCAGGTATTAAAGCGGTGATTCACCCGGGTGGTTCAATGCGTGATCAAGAAGTGATTGATGCCGCCAACAAACACGGCATCGCCATGGTGTTCACCGGAATGCGCCACTTTAAGCACTAACGGCTCAGCTAGCCCCTGAAGTAGGTCAACTCTGTGTTAAAAATTGGACATTTACAATTTGTAAACTCACATTTTTTGCCTTGATTTGACCTACTTCAGGAACCATCTGAGACACGTTAGTTATGTTTTGAATACAAGATATTTAATAGATATATAATATTTCATCAATTAAAGCTGAAGGAGAAACTTATGGCTAAAGGTCAAGATTCAAAAAAATCAGATAAAAAGAAACCTGAGAAAACTATGAAAGAAAAACGCGCTGCGAAAAAGGAAAAAAAGGCCAATAAATAGTAGGAGAGAGTAGTCCATAGTGAAAGGGCCGTGCGCTAACAACGTTGTTCCTGTTTAAAATAGGAACATAACAAGAGCCATCAACGCGGACAATTCACTGCGTGTTTTTTTGCTCTGAAAAAGACTAGCACAAAAAAACACAGTAAATTTCCGGTTATGGCGGTCGTTAATGACTATAGTTTCAAAAAAAGAGAATTGAATAATGAATGTATTAATTATTGGTGGCGGTGGTCGTGAACACGCCTTGGCTTGGAAGACCGCTCAATCGGATAACGTCTCTCAAGTATTTGTTGCCCCAGGTAATGCAGGTACCGCGTTGGAGCCGAATCTAACCAATGTTGACATTGGTGTTGAGGACATTGAAGCGCAGGTTGCTTTTGCCAAAGAAAATCAGATTGAATTGACCATTATCGGGCCTGAAGTGCCTTTGGTACTTGGTGTCGTTAACGCTTTTAAAGCGGCGGGTTTAAAATGTTTTGGTCCAGATAAAGATGCAGCACAGTTGGAAGGCTCTAAAGCCTTCTCTAAAGATTTTTTAGCCAAACACAATATTCCAACGGCGGCGTACGATGTCTTTACCGAAATCGAACCTGCCCACGCCTATTTAGATAAGGTCGGCGCTCCTATCGTCATCAAAGCCGATGGCTTGGCCGCAGGAAAAGGCGTTATTCTAGCCGACACAATTGAAGAGGCCAAAGAAGCAGTCTCCGATATGTTGGCAGGCAACAAATTTGGAGACGCAGGTTCTCGCGTAGTGATCGAAGAGTTTTTAGTCGGTGAAGAAGCCAGCTTTATTGTGATGGCAGATGGTAAAAACATTCTACCGATGGCCACCTCACAAGATCACAAAGCGCGTAATAATGGCGACACCGGCCCCAACACTGGTGGTATGGGCGCTTACACACCCGCTCCTGTGGTCACGCCTGAAATTCATGATTGCATTATGAAAACGGTGATTGAACCCACCATTGAAGGCATGGCCAAAGATGGCCTTCCTTATACTGGCTTCTTGTATGCGGGTGTGATGATTGATGCCAACGGCGTACCTAAAGTACTCGAGTTTAACTGTCGCTTTGGTGATCCAGAAACTCAACCAATTATGATGCGCTTGCAATCTGATTTGGCCGAACTCTGCTTGGCCGCTATTGATGGCAAGCTAGACAGCGTAACCGCCAAGTGGGATCAACGTGCCGCACTGGGTGTGGTCATGGCTGCGGGGGGCTATCCAGATACCTATCGTAAAGCCGATGTGATCTCAGGATTAGAGAACGCCTCAGCCGCCGACTTAAAAGTCTTTCATGCGGGAACGGCCTTAAACGATGCGGGCGAAGTGATTACCTCAGGCGGTCGTGTGTTGTGTATTACCGCGCTCGGCGATACCGTATCCAATGCACAAAAACGTGCTTATGAAGGACTAAAGCAGGTCTCTTGGGAACAAGCGTACTTTCGTATCGACATCGGCCATCACGCGGTTTCGAGAGAAAAATAAACACTCATTTCAGTTCTACTTGCCAAGAAAAAACGAATATATTTTCGCCTTCTAGACACGGAAGGCTCAGAGAGAACTTACTTCAATTTAAAAAGTCAGTTAATAAGCATTCTTATTCACAAAGCCTTTAAACAATGTCCAAAAAATAATTTTGATATCAAACCATAAAGACCAACTATTAATGTACTGAATATCATACTCAATACGCTTTTCAAGAGATGTATCACCACGTAAGCCATTTATTTGAGCCCACCCCGTAATCCCTGCTTTTACCATATGCTTTTGCATATAAAAGGGAATTTCTTGTCTAAATTTTGCCACAAAAACATCCCTTTCTGGTCTTGGCCCCACAATAGACATATCCCCCTTAAGAACATTCAAAAACTGTGGTAGCTCATCTAAACTCATTGAACGAATAAACTGACCAAATTTTGTATTCGTTTTGTCCTTTGCACTTCCCCATTGAACACCATTTTTTTCAACATCTACGGGCATAGAGCGAAACTTTAACATACTAAAATTCTTTCCCCCCCAACCTACACGAGTTTGCTTATAAAAAACAGGACCAGAAGAGCTCAACTTTACGCCCAAAGCGACAATTAACATTATTGGACTAATCAGCATTAATATAAGGATAGAAAGAATAATATCTTCAGTGCGCTTTACAAATTGGTTTGAACGGCGATTTAAATGAGTATCAAAAACACTAATAGTTGTTACCACACCCAAATGATTAACCTCTCCATGCATTAAGGTATCTAATAACAAATCAGGAACCATATATACATTAATCGTTGAATCACCAAATATTCTAATAATTTCTGCAATTCGCTTTTCTGCCCATAATGGTAAACAAATGTAAATATTATCCAGTTCATTATTTTGAGCTTTGACGAGTAAATCATTCAGATTTCCCTGAAGTTTATCCAAGTAAACTTTCGAAAAGCCCTCTTTTTTTATTCTTGACTCTGGACGATCATCAAAAAAACCAACCACTTTCAAGCCTAGCTCTTTATATTGTTCAATTTCATCAAAAACTTTAACTCCTGAGTCTGTTAATCCTACAATAGCTACCCGCTTTAAGCCTTCTCCCATTTTATAGCGTTTTAAGTTTATAGAACGGTAAAGCAAGCGCCAACCCGTTAGCATTATAAGAGATAAAAAATACCAAACAATAATAACAAACCTAGAATAATGCTCTGTTTCTTTCATCAAAAAAAGCGTTAATATAATTAATAAAAAAACAAAATTAACCACTAAAAATAGCTCAACAATCCTTCTAAAAAACTTTCCTATTACCGCTTTATAATATAGACCAATAACCTCTGAAGCAAACGTAAAAATGACCAAACTAGCCAATAGCAACAACAAATAATCCTTTGTAAAGCCTATATCATGTATTAACACAGCAACAAATAAAGCAATTATTAATATAGATATATCAAATACTCTAAAAAATGGAGAAGCTTTATCATTAAAGCGTAAACTTTTACTATTTAAACTCACTAACCTATACCTTTTATACATTGATTTTTTCAATAAAAACACAAAACATATTTATACGTAGCATGCGATCTTTACCATCCAAAAACTTAGAGACTTATCTTTTTTTCCCACGCCCAAGCATGTCGAATAATGGTTTCTAAATCGACATACTCTGGTTGCCAATTTAATACCTGTTTGGCTTGCGTTGCATCTGCTACCAAAATTGCAGGATCCCCCACACGGGGTTCGCCATCTTCAACCAATAAAGAACAGTCATCTTCTAACACCACTTTTTGAACCACATCAATGACTTGCTGAACCGAGAACCCCAGACCATTCCCTAGATTATACGCTAAAGCCCCCCTTTTACGACCTGAAATAATCAACTCTAACGCCAGTGCATGTGCCGCACAAAGGTCATTAATATGAATATAATCCCGAATACAAGTACCATCATCGGTATCATAATCTCGGCCAAAAACAGTAATAAACGCTCTACGACCCGATGCCGCTTGTAAAATCAGAGGAATCAAATGTGTTTCTGGATCATGGCACTCCCCTAACTCCCCTTCTGGATCCGCTCCACAAGCATTAAAATAACGCAAACATACCGAGTTAAGCCCATAAGCAGAGGCATAATCCTGCAATACTCGCTCTACCATTAATTTACTAGTTCCATAGGGATTGATAGGTGCTTGAGGGTGATTTTCATCAATGGGACTATACTCAGGCTCACCAAATGTAGCCGCCGTTGAAGAGAAAATAAAATGGTTTACATCGTGCCGAACCATCACATCCAACAAGTTCAGCGTATTGCCCATATTATTACGATAATACTTAGAAGGGTTTGTCATCGACTCCCCCACCAAACTATTCGCAGCAAAGTGCATCACACCGTCAAAAGATTCTTGTTGAAACAGGTTTTCTAAAAGGTGAATATCCGCTAAGTCACCCACAACCAAACGACCAGATTTAACCGAAGCTCTAAACCCTGTTGAAAGATTATCTAACACAATCACATCATGCCCAGACTTCACCAGCATATTAACCATGTGAGAGCCAATATAACCTGCACCACCTACTACTAATATTTTCATACTATATCCACTATTTTCACCCTACTATTGAACAATAAATCAGATAAAAAACTCGGCCGCAAGCGACCGAGTTTTTAGAGCAGTTTCAGTTGCTCTGACTTAGTTTCTATCTTATCGTTTTCCATTAACTGATTTTGAACATACTTTCGAATGGTCTTTTCATCTGCA
>JAMOLY010000155.1 GCA_027068835.1 Thiomicrorhabdus sp.
TTTAAAAACGTTAAACTGTAATTTGGCACAAGGCTATTACATCAGTCATCCTCTTTCACCTCAAAAGCTTGAACGCTGGCTAACAAACAATAACCATAACTTTTATAATGAACATGAAATCCTATAACCCTCTTTTTTGGCTATTAATTGGTTTAGTACGATTCTACCAACTTTTCATCAGCCCAATCATAGGCCCACGCTGTCGTTTTTACCCCAGTTGCTCTCATTATACTATTGAAGCATTTAAGCTACACGGTGTACTAAAAGGTGGCTGGCTTGCCATTAAACGTATTGCGCAATGCCACCCTAAAAACCCTGGCGGGGTCGATCCCGTTCCGCCTTGTACTCAAGATTCTTGTGCAAAAAAAAAGGAGAAGAAATAAATTTCTTCCCCCCTATATGATTTCTAAATATTGAGTTCAATCTAAGGCAACAACGCAACTTGATTTAACCCTAAACGCTCATCCAATCCAAATAGAATATTCATATTTTGAACCGCTTGACCCGCCGCGCCTTTGACTAAGTTATCAATGACAGAGGTAATCACCACCTTGTTGCCTCCCGCAGGACGATAAATAGCCATACGGCACATATTAGAGCCTTTCACCATTCGAGTTTCTGGCACACTGCCCGCCGGCATGACATCCACAAATGGTTCAGACGCATACGCTTCTTCATACAAGCATTGAATCGCCTCTTGTGAGGTGTCCTCTTTTAAGGTCGCATAAATGGTCGATTCCATGCCTCGAACCATCGGAACCAAATGCGGTACAAAGGTTAAATCAACCGGTTCACCGGTAATATCCACCATTTTTTCAGCCATCTCTGGCTGGTGACGATGCCCGTTCACGCCATACGCCTTAAAGCTTTCACTCATTTCGGCTGCCAACATCGCAACATTCGCCCCTTTGCCAGCGCCACTCACCCCCGATTTACCATCGGCAATAATCGAATTTTTCTCCACTAACCCTGCTTTAAGTAACGGTAAAATTCCAAGCAAAATACTGGTGGGATAACACCCTGGATTGGCAATAATAGACGCCTTTTGAATGCGCTCGCGATAGTATTCAGGCAACCCATACGCCACCTTAGGCATTAAGGCTTCTCCTGAATGCGTCATGCCATACCACTGCTCCCATACCGCCAAATCTTCAATTCGAAAATCGGCCGCTAAATCAATGACCTTCACGCCCGCTTCAATTAATTCAAGCGCCATGCTCATCGCTACCCCGTGCGGAGTAGCAAAAAAGACCACGTCACAGGTTTTTAACGCGTCAATATCGGGTACTGAAAACTGTAAATCGTAAATGCCACGTAAATTAGGGTACATATCCGCAACCGACACCCCTTTTTCACTTCGAGAGGTAATCATCTTTACATGCGCCGAGGGATGATTGGCAAGTGTTCGTAATAGCTCCACTCCCGTGTAGCCCGTTCCGCCTACAATCCCTACTTGAACCCCTTGATTATTCGTCTGCATAATTTTTCCTAAAGGCGATTACTGCCTACATTAAATTGAATAATACCCTAATCCGCAGATAGAAATGTGAATTAGAGTGTAAGTAATTGATGTGCATAGTGAACGAAAAAAAAGACAACGTCACCTTATTGGTGATACGTCATTTTTTTCGTTTGCTAGGCGCGTTAAGGACTTGCGCTATAAACAGATTTTCTATCTGCGGATTAGGGTAATACTATTCTAAATAAAAAGACCACATTTTACGAATATTCAGTCATAAAAAAAGCCCGTAAAAACGGGCTCCTTTTAATGAAACAAATGGTTCGGTATGATTTACATCATTCCGCCCATGCCTCCCATTCCGCCAGCACCGGCATCAGCCGCGCCGTCTTCTTTAGGAATGTCTGCAATGGCCGCACCGGTTGTTAACACCAATCCAGCAACAGACGCTGCATTTTGAAGTGCAGAACGCGTGACTTTAGCAGGATCAATAATTCCCGCTTCAATCATATTACAGTACTCTTCAGTTGACGCATTGAAACCAAAGTCATCTTTACCTTCTTTGACTTTATTTACAATAACAGATCCTTCTAAACCACAGTTGGATGCAATTTGACGAAGAGGCTCTTCCATCGCACGCAAGGCAATTTGAATCCCTACATTTTGATCTGCATTGATCCCTTCAACCTTCACTAAAGAGGTCGCACGAAGCAGCGCAACACCACCCCCTGCAATAATCCCTTCTTGAACCGCTGCACGGGTTGCATGAAGTGCATCGTCAACACGATCTTTCTTCTCTTTCATTTCCATCTCAGTGGCCGCACCCAACTTAAGAACCGCAACACCACCAGCCAACTTAGCAAGACGTTCTTGCAATTTTTCAGAATCATAATCCGATGTAGACGTTTCAATTTGTGCTTTAATTTGCCCACAACGCCCGTCAATGTCCTCTTTAGAACCAGAGCCATCAATTAGCTTAGTTGAATCTTTACCAACCACCGCAGAGTGTACATCGCCTAATAAGTCTAGTGTAATCTCTTCTAATGAGATACCCACCTCTTCAGAGATAACCGTTGCACCGGTTAAGACTGCAATATCTTGTAACATCGCTTTACGGCGCTCACCAAATCCTGGTGCTTTAACCGCTGCAACTTTCAATACACCGCGCATGTTGTTAATGACCAGTGTCGCTAATGCTTCACCATCTACGTCTTCTGCAATAATAAGTAATGGACGACCTGCTTTAGAAACCGCTTCCAACGTAGGCAACAACTCACGCATGTTTGAGATTTTTTTGTCGTACAACAAGACAAATGGCTTCTCAAGTTCAACTAGCATTTTTTCTTGGTTGGTTACAAAATAAGGTGACAAATAACCACGATCAAACTCCATCCCCTCAACCACAACTAACTCATCTTTTAACGATGTGCCTTCTTCAACGGTAATGACACCTTCGGTCGTCACTCTTTCCATCGCTTCAGCAATCATTTTCCCAATCGCTGTATCGGAGTTCGCAGAGATCGTACCTACTTGTGCAATCGCATCCGATGTATTACAAGGTTGTGCCATTTTTTGAATCTCTTCTACCACCGCATCAACCGCCAAGTGAATACCACGGTTTAAATCCATAGGATTCATTCCCGCCGCAACCGACTTCATGCCCTCTTTTACAATAGACTGAGCCAATACCGTTGCCGTTGTGGTTCCATCACCGGCTACATCATTGGTTTGAGAAGCGACTTCTTTCACCATTTGTGCGCCCATGTTCATGAACTTATCTTCCAGTTCAATTTCACGTGCAACGGTTACACCATCTTTAGTCACTACTGGCGCACCAAATGATCTTTCTAATACAACGTTACGACCTTTTGGCCCTAAAGTAACCTTAACAGCGTCTGCAAGAACGTTAATTCCTTCAACCATTTTTTCACGTGCATCAATACCAAATCTGACGTCTTTTGCCATTTTATTCTTCCTTTAAATTTTTTTGTAATTGCACACTCAAGTGCACTCATTCATTTCAGTAACGTTAAACGTTTAATCAATAATTGCGATAATGTCGTCTTCACGCATTACAGTGAACTCTTCACCTGTATCGTCTTTCACTTCTTGACCTGAGTACTGACCAAAAATAACTTTATTACCAACGGTTACCGTCATCGCAATGATGGTTCCGTCTGTAGACGCTTTTCCAGGACCCACCGCAACCACTTCACCTACGTTTTGCTGCTCTTTAGCTGAACCAGGTAATAAAATACCGCCCGCTGACTCTTTTTTCTCTTCTACGCGACGAATAACAACACGGTCTTGTAATGGTTTAATGTTCATGATTTCTCCTAAAAAAATTAAATTAACTTGCATAAAGTGATTTAGCACTCTATGCCTTTGAGTGCTAAACATTTTAGTCATCTGTATTTCACTGTCAACTAAATAAGGATGATTTATGCCGATTCAAGGCTTTTAGAAATAAAACATAAGGTATTCACCTTTATGGGAAAGGTGAATAGAGGGGGGAAAAAATAGCAAAAACAATTATGCAAAAACGGCTTTATCCACATCCTGCTCCGTATCAGGGGTTTCAACGGTTTCATTTTCTATCTTTTGAGAAGAGGCATATTCCGACAAACGCTCATGAAATGACTGTACACGCTCCAACCAACCCGAGCGTGCGTCTTGATCTGGAAAACGCTGTGCCGTTACATCACTCATAAGTTCATCAAATACTTTTTGTGATTCAACAAATTGAGCATCTAGTTTTTCAATCGCCGCTTGCCATTGCGTAAGGTAAGGCGGTAAATCTGAAATATTCCCCCCCCCTTCTTTATCATTATTTTCCTGAACCGTATCGTACTCCGCCAATGCGGCTTGCTGATAGCTCGTAGCATGGCTCTCTGTTTGCGTTAAATTAAGCTGAAAACTTTGTAATTGTCCAAAATCAATTTCCAACTCAACGGCTTGCGCCAATGCTTTTTCAATATCACCATCAAAAAAATTATTAGCCAGTTTGTCCACCTGTTCAAATACATCAAAAATAGCCTTTAATTCCTCTTCATTTAAGTCGCCATTCACAGAGAACGCAAATTGCTCTTCAAACGCGGTCGATTCCATCATCTCTTTACTTTCAAAGTAACGAACACCACTCGGTCCAGCCTCTACCGCCTGTTCCGAACGATACGACTGATATTCAGAATACAGTTGCCTAAAATCAATAGAAACCGTATCGCCTTCTCGTGTCGTCAACTGCAAACTCATACTCTCACTATACTGATACGCCGACTCCATACTCGTCATCTGCGCCGCCGCCATTCGTCCCTGCTCGGTTGGCAAAAATTGATCTTTAGGCACACTGGCATCATTCAAGCCAGCACGAACCAAATTGGGCGCACCCAATGTGGGTTTATCTGACTTACTGTCAGGGTTAAACAACTGCTTAACCAACATTGGATCTTGAGAAATGGTATTAGAAGACATCTGAAACCCCTTTTTGATTAAATTATACAAAATACGAATGGATAAATATCCTATCGGCTAACACTTAAAAAACTTTAATCATTAATTCCCCTCTTCTATCAAAAAGAAGAAGGAGTATTTTTGATATCGCGTATAATATTGCTTATCTTTTTTATCACAGTAAAAGCGAACCTATTATGAATTCAGTCATCTGTTTTATTGGCGCAGGCAACATGGCCAAAAGTTTAATTGGCGGTCTCATTGCCAGTGGTTATGACAAAGAAAAAATCATTGCGGCTGATCCATCATCCGAACAATGTGCCGCCCTAACCCAAGCATTGGGCATTCAATGTTATGAAGACAATCAGCGTGCGATTGAACAATCGAGTATTGTCGTGCTTGCCGTTAAGCCACAAGTTCTACAAACGGTCTGCAACAGCATTCAACACAATATTCAAGCTGCACCTAAACTGATCATCTCCGTTGCTGCAGGCATTCGTACTCAGGATATGGATCGCTGGTTGGGTGGGAATGTCGCCATCGTGAGAGCGATGCCAAACACCCCCTCACTCGTACAAACAGGGGCGGCAGGGTTATTTGCCAATGCGTTGGTGTCTGCCGAACAAAAAGAGCAAGCCGAGCATGTTTTACGTGCCGCAGGCTTAACCATTTGGGTCAATCAAGAAGCCCAACTGGATGTCGTAACCGCCCTATCTGGTAGTGGCCCTGCTTACTATTTTCTATTTATGGAAGCGATGGAGCAAGCCGCGATTAAAATGGGGTTGGATGCACAAACCGCTCACTTACTGACCATGCAAACCGCGTTAGGTTCGGCCAAAATGGTGATGGAGAGCAAGCAAAACTGTGTCACACTTCGTGAAAATGTCACGTCACCCAATGGTACGACAGAACAGGCGATCAACAGTTTTGAACATTCTGACCTTCGTCAAACAGTAGAAAAAGCGATGAACGCCGCACAAAAACGTGCCATTGAAATAGGTAATGAACTCGGAGGACACTCGTAATGGATGCACCCATTGGTCAAGGCGGACTGTTTTTATTGCAATTTGTAACAGGCATTGTCATTTTTATGTTGATGCTGCGTTTTTTATTACGTGCCACCCATGCCGACTGGCGTAACCCAATTGTCACCTTTACCGCCAAAGTCACCAATCCGTTATGTGCCCCTTTTAATATTATTTTTCCTTTAAAAGGGCGCTGGGATTGGTCAGCACTGAGTACGGCCATTATCGCACAAGCCCTATTTGTCATCGCAATTGGCTACTTAACAGGCAAAACTTTTGGGGTCGCATTTATCACCTTAGCCGCCACCACTGAAATTATGAACCAACTGTTAGACATGCTGTTCTGGTTAATTATTATTCAAGCCGTTTTAAGCTGGGTGGCTCCAAGCTACAACCCAAACACTGCAATTTTTGAACAAATTACTCGCCCAATACTCGCCCCTTTTCAACGCGTTATTCCACCGATGGGTGGAATAGACCTCTCACCCATTGCCGCCATACTTGCTATTAAACTGTTTCAAATTGTGGTGGTAGGCAGTATTGCTGGGTTCGCTCAAAGCATGATAGGGTAAATTCAGTATGGTTCAGACACTCGGCGTCATTACCCCCCAAGTTATGCAAGTTGAAGCCCCCCTAACGCTCTCCAGTGGGGCGGTACTGCCTCGTTACGACCTTACCTATGAAACTTATGGCCAATTGAATGCCGATGCAAGCAACGCCATACTGGTTTGTCATGCACTCAGTGGTGACCATCATGTGGCAGGACTGGATGCGGACAATAAACCGGGCTGGTGGGACAGCTACATTGGTCCAGGAAAGCCCGTCGACACCAACCACTTTTTTGTGGTGTGCTCCAATAATTTAGGAGGGTGCCGAGGCAGCACTGGGCCAGCCAGTTTGAATCCAGAAACAGGGAAAGTGTATGGCCCCGATTTTCCAATTGCGACCTGTAAAGACTGGGTTAACAGTCAATATACGCTACAGAAACACCTAAAAATACCCCAATGGGCGGCCTTAATTGGTGGCTCAATGGGAGGAATGCAAGTACTGCAATGGGCAATGGACTATCCCGATCAACTACGACATGCCTTAGTGATTGCCGCAGCACCTAAACTGTCTGCTCAAAATATCGCCTTTAATGTTGTCGCTCGTCGTGCCATTATGAGTGATCCAGACTTCCATGAAGGGCGTTTTTTAGAACACAACACCACTCCTAAACAAGGATTGGCACAAGCCAGAATGCTCGGTCATCTCACCTATTTATCGGATGATTTAATGGGTTCAAAGTTTGGGCGTGAGCGCCGTGAAGACGCATTAAAATACAATTACGAAGTAGAATTTCAAATTGAAAGTTATTTAAACTATCAAGGTGAAAAGTTTGCGACCAAACAAAATTTTGATGCCAACACCTACCTTCTGATGACCAAAGCGCTGGACTATTTTGACCCTGCCGCAGAGTTTGACCACGATCTTTCCAAAGCATTGGCCTGTGCTACCGCCAAATTTTTAGTGGTGTCTTTCACCAGTGACTGGCGTTTCTCACCAGAACGCTCACATGAAATTGTAAAAGCCCTGCTCGATAACGATACCGATGTCTGTTATGCCGAAATCACGTCAGAGCACGGACACGATGCATTTTTACTCCCAAACGAACACTATGAAGGTATTTTTCGTGCTTACATGAAACGTGTCTTAAAAGATGTGCCTTCTCAACACGATGAGACCAAAAAATGAGTCAACTCACCCCTGAATTTAAACTCATCTCAGAATGGATCACCCCCAATAGTCGCGTATTAGACTTAGGGTGTGGTGATGGTCAACTGCTCAAACACCTTATTGACACCTATAATGTCACGGGCTACGGCATGGAGATTGACTCACATAAAAATATTCAAGCGATCGAAAAAGGATTGAATGTCATTCAAAGTGACCTCAATAGTCACGACTTGGCTGATTATTTTGATCCCAATTCATTTGACTACATCATTATGACGCAAGCCCTTCAAGTAGTCGGCCGACCCGATCAACTGCTTGAAGACATGCTAACCATCGGTAAACAAATCATTGTGACCTTCCCCAACTTTGGCCACTGGCGTAACCGCGCTCAACTGCTGTTAACAGGCCGCATGCCCCAAACAGATACCCTGCCCTACCACTGGTTTGATACCCCCAATATTCACATGTGTACCTTTAAAGATTTTGAAACACTGTGTGAAGATAAAAATATTGAAATCATTGCTCGTACCGTTGTTAATACTGAGCACCGTAGTAGCTTAGGCATGAAAATCGCACCCAATTGGCTCGGTGAAGTGGCTTTGTATAAGGTTCAAAAGAAATAAAAGAAGAAAGGGGGGGAAGAAATTCTTCTAGTACATTAAATAAACCGCTAGTTTTTATACAACTAAATAACGGTTTATTTCAGAAAATATAAAAAGAGATTAATGAGTAATCATTCTTGGAAGCTCTTTTGCTTGCTCTACCCAGCTCTCTACTTGAGAAAGAACAGGGACTTTACGAACCAGCTTTTTCTCTTCGTTCACTTCTTCCATTTTCGCTTGAAGATTTTCTGCATTCCTTTGTGCTAACTCAGGGATAGTATCTACACCCGCAAACTCTAAAAGATCCGCGTATTGAGTACTAATTCCTTTTACACGAGAAAGGTCGGCACGATTTACCCAACCAAGAATTAGCTTTTCACTCACTCCTGATTTTTCAGCAACTTCGTGGCGCCCTTTCTTATTGCAACACATGGTTAAAAGCTTTTCTAGGGTTGTTACACCCGCTGTTTTTAATTTTTCTGCGTACGCTTCGCCAATACCTTCAATATCTGATAATTTTGCCATGTTTACTTCTCCTACGTTTATTTACCAAAAAGTTTTCCAGCCAATCCCATTGCGCCTTCAATGCCACCAACAGAATCCAAAATAGAACCGCCACTGCTGGCCTGATCAATCATTTGAGGAATCGCATCCGTTAAACCACCAACGGCTTCGGTTTCACTCATTCCTAACTGAGAGGCGAATGCTGATATTTTATCCGAACCAAATA
>JAMOLY010000156.1 GCA_027068835.1 Thiomicrorhabdus sp.
TTATGACGGCTTGAATCACGTCGTCTTTTAGTTTTTGGTCGTATTTACGTTGTGCCATTGTTTTCTCCTAGATGGGGGAAGAGTTTAATTCATCATCTAGGTACGGGATAGTGTAGACACTCCACTACGCTTTTTCATCACCCTGTCATTTCATTTGGCCTTGTAGGCCTGCAGTTTAGCTTTATTACACTGTTAAGCTATCTATTGATCAGTCAAAATCCATCTCAATTCACCCCCACGCAGGTAAATACCGTTTTATGGCTAATACCCGCCATTATGCTTGGATTTTGGGCGGTCAAAACAATGAGGCTTGGAACATTCAATGTCGTGCCAGATCCTAAGCAAAATATCACTCTCATCACCTCTGAACCCTACCACTACATTCGGCATCCGATGTATTTATCTATTCTGCTATTTTTTCTCCCCCCTGTTACACAACACCCCTCCATTAGCATAGTATTCAGTTACGCCTTATTAACACTTACCCTTCTCATCAAACTCCATTACGAAGAATACCTGCTAGTACAAAAAATAAAGACCTATTCGCACTATCAAATCCATAGCAAAAAGCTGATTCCTTTTCTGTTTTAAGCCCATTCAATTTGGTGCCATGCTAGAGCTAGTTATTTCATAGCTAAAATGCGAAAATAACGCCCATTCAAACATAATAGCAAAAAGAACCCAACCATGAATAACTCAAAACCAATCCTTCTCAGCGGCATTCAACCCTCTGGCGACCTAATGTTAGGCAACTACATCGGCTCCATTAAAAACTGGGTCACTATGCAAGATGACTATAACTGCCTATTCTCACTGGTCAACATGCACGCCATTACTGTTGAACAAGACCCTCAAGCGCTGGTGAAGCGCAGCCTAGACTTTGTGGCACTCTACCTTGCCGCAGGCATTGACCCCAATAAAAGCACCGTATTCATTCAGTCGCATGTACCCGAACACTCCGAGCTGGCTTGGATTTTAAATTGCTCCACCTACATGGGGGAACTCAACCGCATGACGCAATTTAAAGACAAATCTCAAAAGTATTCACAAAACATCAATGTAGGACTATACGACTACCCTGTTTTAATGGCGGCTGATATTCTGCTCTACCAAACCAAAATGGTACCCGTGGGTGCGGACCAAAAACAACACTTAGAACTCACTAGAAATTTAGCGATACGCTATAACAATCGTTTTGGTAAAGAAATTTTTAAAGTACCCGAACCTTTTATTGCCCCCGTTACTTCGGGCGGACGAATTATGAGCTTGCAAAATCCATTGTCTAAAATGTCTAAATCCGATGAAAACAAAGGCAATTTTATAGGACTGCTTGACGACCCAAAAACCATACTCAAAAAATTCAAAAAAGCCCAAACCGACTCTGGCACTGAGATTATCTACGATCTAGAGAACAAACCCGGCGTGTCTAACCTGCTGACCATCTACTCGGTAATCAGTGGCCAATCCATTCCAGACGTTGAAAAGCACTTTGAAGGCAAAATGTACGGTCACCTTAAAATCGAACTCGCCGAGCTGGTCATCGAGTCCCTCGCCCCCATGCAATCAAAATTTTACGAGCTTCGTCAAGATGAGACTACTTTAAAAGCTATCCTAAAAAAAGGAGCAAAAACTGCCCGCGCCCGCGCACAGGTGACGCTAAAATCTGTGCATGAAAATATCGGCTTTGTTTTGCCTTAGAAGCGAGCACGACATACTTTATTGTGGCTCTGTAAAAAGAGCTCAACTATTCATACCCCCCAAACAATATCCCAGACGATCAACCCTTCTTACTATTCCTCCCCTATCACCTACTCCTGACCCTCTAAATAATCTATAAATAAGATATTAAACTCAGTTTATATCATTATTAATAATACATAAAGCCTCTGTATAATCCGTGCCTAAAGAGAGAATGAAGAGACTTAACACAATGATTATTAATGAAGCACAACAAAAACTACTCGAAGCCAGCAAAAAGAACGCCACCACTGAACAACTGATTTGGTTAAGCGGCTATTTTTATGGTTTAGCCAATGACAAAAACGGGGTCGCTCAAATAAACACCCCCAAGTCATTGCCGAATGTCACTATTTTATACGCCTCTGAAACAGGAAATGCAGCGGGTATTGCCCAAAAACTGCATGATCAATTGGCTAAAAGTGGTGTACCTGTTTCTATTAATAACATGCTCGATTATCGTGTTAAAGGGTTAAAAAAAGAGACTCATGTCATGATTGTCGCCAGTACTTATGGCGATGGCGAAGCGCCTGATGAAGCCTTGACATTTTATAAGGCCATTATGGGTGATAAAGCACCTAAACTAGATCATCTCTCTTTTGCCGTCTTTGGGCTAGGAGACTCTTCCTATGATCTATTTTGTCAAACAGGCATCGACTTTGATAAACGCTTTGCTGAGTTAGGTGCAAGCCGTTTACTGGATCGTATAAACGCAGACGTTGAATTTGAAGAGGACGCTGAAAAATGGATCAATGAACTGTCTGAAATTCTAACGCATACGGAGTCCCAAGCAACCGATTCCACAGCCCCTAACACGGACTCAGCCGTTCAAAACTGGTCCGAAAGTAACCCTTTTACAGGAGAAGTGCTTAACATTATTGATCTAACCGATGATGGGTCAGATAAAAATGTGTGGCATTTAGAGATTGGATTGGATGAGTCGGACATTGCGTATCAACCCGGTGACATTGTGGCACTGCTGCCTGAAAATGATTCGGATTTAGTCGATGAACTGATTAAAACCTCTGGTCTATCTGCCGATGAGACGGTGACGATTAAAGATGATACCTACTCCTTAAAAGAGGCGTTAACCAAAAAACTCGATATTACCGCCATCAATAAAAAATGGGTTGCAAGCTATGCTGAACAGACCAAGAAAATTGATTTAGACGTTGCTTCAAACGAGGTCAAAGAGATTATTGAAAGTGGCGATCTCCTTGATTTTATTCAAGCCTATCCTGCAAAATTAACGGCACAAGCACTGGTTGATCTCCTGCGCCCGTTGCGCTCTCGTCAATACTCCATCGCATCAAGCCAAGCGGTGTATGACGATGAAGTACACGTTACCGTGAAACAGGTTGAGTATGAAAGCTTAAATCGTGCACGTAAAGGCGTTTGCTCTAACTGGTTAGGGCGTTTAACCGAAGGCGACAGCATTCCGTTATACATTAAACCGAATAGTGGCTTTAAACTGCCCAAAGACGATCAAGCTAAAATCATTATGGTCGGTGCTGGTACGGGTGTTGCGCCGTTTAGAAGCTTTTTGCAAGAACGCGATGCACAAGGCATTAAAGGTAATACGTGGTTGTTCTTTGGCGAACAGCACTTTCACACCGATTTTCTATATCAATTAGAGTGGCAAAAATTAGTGGCCTCTGGCGTATTAGAAAACATTTCACTGGCCTTTTCACGCGATCAAGCAGAAAAAATTTATGTACAAAACCGTCTTTTAGAACAAGCACAATCTCTGTTTGAATGGTTAGAAAATGGTGCCTATATTTATGTCTGTGGTGATCGTAACTATATGGCCAAAGACGTGCACAACGCCTTTGTTACCATTTTGGTTGAACAAGGTCACAAAACACCTGAAGAAGCCGAAGCGTATTTACAAGACTTAGTCACACAAAGACGCTACCAGCGTGATGTGTATTAGGGAAACAGAGAGATAACATGAAAAACATTTCTACCGATGAACTCAACGAACAATTTAAAGACCTCTCTCTAGATGAGTCTCTTAAACAGCTGTCGGACATTTTTGACGGACAAAAAATCGTTTTTTCAAGCAGTTTGGGCTTAGAAGACCAAGTCATTACCGATGCGATTTTTAAACACAAGTTGCCTATTCAAGTATTTACCCTTGATACGCAACGCCTGTTTAAAGAGACCGAAGCGCTCATTACTGACACCGAACAAAAGTACCAACAAACGATTGTGCGTTACACCCCTAATGAAACGGCAGTACAAGACTATATTAAAACGGATGGTTTAAATGGGTTTTATGAATCCATTGAACAACGTAAAAAATGTTGCTACATTCGAAAAATAGAGCCGCTTAATCGCGCATTAAAAGGCGCCAATATCTGGATTACGGGCATTCGTCAAGAGCAGTCGCAATTTCGAAAAAACATGCCTTTGTTTGAGTACGACAACGAACGGGATTTAATTAAATTTAACCCCCTGCTTGCTTGGACAACCGAACAACTGTGGGAGACCATTCGTGCCAATGAGATTCCGTTTAATCCTTTACACCAAAAAGGCTACCCCAGCATTGGCTGTGAACCCTGTACCCGCGCCATTAAACCGGGCGAAGATGAACGCGCAGGACGTTGGTGGTGGGAAAACCAAGACAAAACCAAACAAGAGTGTGGCTTACACGTTCCTTTAAAAGCTGCAAAAAAAGCATAACGGATAAAAACTATGACAAATACAACCCAACCTATTGCAAAAACACTTAATCAACTTTCACCCAATGACAGTGACATTGAGCATTTAAAAGACAACAGCCATTTTTTGCGTGGCACACTGGTCGAAAGCTTTGCCAACCCGTTAACGGGTGCCATTACTGAAACCAATGGTCAGGTCATTAAATACCACGGCAGTTACCAACAAGATGACCGTGATGTGCGCAATGCCCGTATCGCCAAAAAGCTCGAACCCGCCTACTCGTTTATGATTCGTGTGCGCCTACCAGGGGGGCATTTAAGTGCGCCACAATGGTTGGCTTGCGATGAAATAAGTCGTCAATATGGTAACGGAACTCTTAAGCTATCAACCCGTCAAGCGCTTCAATTTCATGGCATTATCAAATTTGAGATGAAAGAAACCATTCAAGCCATGGATAAAGCCCTACTGGACAGCGTGGCGACGTGTGGTGACATTAACCGTAACGTCATGTGCATTCAAGATCCCAGTTTGTCCACCATTCACGACCAAGTGTTTCCGTACGCCAACGCCATTGCAGACCGTTTACTGCCTGCCACGCGAGCGTATCACGAGATTTGGTTGGGTGACGATCACGATAAAAAACTGATTGCAGGGGGGGGAGAAATTATTGAACCCATTTATGGAAAACATTACCTGCCTAGAAAGTTCAAAATTGCCATCGCCATTCCACCTTACAACGACGTGGACATCTACACCAACGACATTGGTTTCATCGCCATTGAAGAGAACGGTAAACTGGCTGGATTTAATGTCTGTGTGGGTGGCGGTTTAGCACATACTTTTGGTCGTGAAGACACCTTCCCTCGTTTGGCCAACACCATTGGGTTTTGTACGCCAGAACACGCGGTGGATGTGGCACAACATATTATGTGCATTCAACGTGACTTTGGTAATCGTGAAGATCGTAAGCTGTCCCGCTTTAAGCACACCGTTGAAAAATACGGCGTGGAGTGGTTTACCCAAGAGCTGGAGTTTCGTTTAGGCTTTAGCTTGCAACCCGCTAAAGACGCTAAATTTACCACCTCTTCAGACCGTTACGGTTGGCACCAAAGCCAAGATGGCCTGTGGCATTTATTGCTCTACGTACAAGGTGGACGTATTGTCAATTTAGAAAACTACGCGCAAAAAGACATCTTAGCGGAGATTGCAAAGTTAGACGTGTGTGGCTTCCGTTTAACGGGCAACCAAAATATTCAACTGATTGGCATTACCCAAGACAATAAAGCCAAAATTGAAGCCTTAATTAAAGGCTTTGATCAAACCGATGATGCCAGCCATTTAACGGGGATGCAACGTAATGCCATTGCATGCGTTTCATTAAATACCTGCTCTCTAGCGATGGCCGAAGCCGAACGTTATTTACCTTCATTGTTGGACAAAATCACCCCGATTTTAGTCAAAAACAGCTTAGAAAATGACGCCATTAAAATTCGTATGACCGGTTGCCCTAACGGCTGTGGTCGCTCCATTATGGGCGAAATTGGCTTTATCGGAAAACTACCTGGTAAATACAATATGTACCTAGGTGGAGACTACCAAGGCTACCGTTTGGCTAAATTGTACAAAGAAAATTTAACTGAAACTCAGATATTAGAAGAACTTGAATCACTATTGGCGGCTTACGCTAATGAGCGCCAAAAGAATGAATACTTTGGCGATTTTGCGATAAGAACCAATATTGTGTCCCCCTCACAAGGTGGCGCAGCATTTCATAAAGGAGCATCAAAATGATTGACCAAGCTAGAATCACCCACCTAAAAAGGTTGGAATACGAATCCATAGAGATTATTCGTGAAATTGTAGCTGAATTTGAAAACCCTGCGATGTTATACAGCGTTGGAAAAGACTCCTCAGTCATGCTGCATCTAGTGCAAAAAGCCTTTAGCCCGGGAACACCTCCCCTCCCCTTAGTGCATGTGGACACCACGTGGAAGTTTAAAGAGATGATCGCCTTTCGTGACCAACGGGCCAAAGAAGTCGGTATGGATTTAATTGTTCATAGCAACCAAGAAGGGATTGATATGAATATGAATCCGTTTGATTTTGGTAGCCAAGTACACACGGATGTGATGAAAACCCAAGGGCTTAAACAAGTATTAAACAAGTACAAGTTTGATGCCGTACTGGGTGGTGCACGACGTGACGAAGAGAAAAGCCGTGCCAAAGAGCGTATCTTCTCATTCCGAGATAAAAACCACGCGTGGGATCCTAAAAATCAACGTCCAGAGTTATGGAGCTTATACAACTGCGAGCACAGCAAAGGCGAAAGCTTTCGTGTGTTTCCAATCTCCAACTGGACCGAACTGGACGTTTGGCAGTACATCTATTTAGAGAGCATTCCTGTACCGGATCTGTACTTTGCCAAAGAGCGTTTAGTCACCGACTTTGAAGGCGTGACCATTATGGTCGATGACGATCGTATGCCTGAAGAGTACCGCAAAAATGCTCGCAAAGAGGTGGTTCGTTTTAGAACCCTTGGTTGTTACCCACTCACAGGTGCCGTTAAATCCGATGCGGCCACCTTGCCCGAAATCATTCAAGAGATGTTGCTCACCAAAACATCCGAACGACAAGGTCGCTTAATTGACAGCGACTCCGCAGGCTCAATGGAACAAAAGAAAAAAGAGGGGTACTTCTAATGTCACACCAATCTAACTTAATCGCCAGCGATATTGAACAATATTTAGAGGCACACAAAAACAAAGACTTATTGCGTTTTATCACCTGCGGTAGCGTGGACGACGGTAAAAGTACCTTAATTGGCCGCTTACTGTACGATTCCAAAATGATCTACGAAGATCAACTGCAAAGCATTGAAAAAGCCAGTAAAAAAGTGGGCACACAAGGCGATCAAATTGATTTAGCATTACTGGTCGATGGCCTACAAAGCGAGCGTGAGCAAGGCATTACCATTGATGTGGCGTACCGTTTTTTCTCAACCGAAAAACGTAAGTTTATCATTGCCGACACCCCTGGGCACACGCAATACACTCGTAACATGGCCACAGGTGCGTCTACCGCCGACCTTGCCATCATCTTAATTGATGCCCGTTATGGCGTGCAAGAACAGACCAAACGCCACTCTTTTATTGTCAATTTACTTGGCATTAAAAATATCTTAATTGCTGTTAATAAAATGGATTTAGTTGAGTTCAGTGAAGCACGCTACAATGAAATTAAAAGCGATTACATTGAGTTTGCCAAAGACCTTGGCATCATTGACCCTATTTTTGTGCCCCTGTCGGCGCTCAATGGCGATAACGTGGTCAATCACAGCGAACACACGCCTTGGTACACGGGTGGTTCACTGATGAACATTCTAGAAACCATTGACATTACGCCTAAAGAGATCGAACAAGCGTTTCGTTTTCCAGTGCAGTACGTCAACCGCCCCAATCTCAACTTTAGAGGCTTTGCGGGTACGATTGCATCAGGTCACATTCAAGTGGGCGATGAAATCACCGTATTACCGTCACAAAAAACGACACGAGTCGCCTCGATTGTAGAGCCTTCGGTGGAAAAAGACAGCACCATCCAAAGTGCCTTTGCCACCATGGCGGTCACCCTTACCACTGAAGATGAAATTGACATCAGTCGTGGCGATTTACTGGTGAAAACCAATGAACAAGCGCCAGCAATGACCGACTCCATACAAGCCACCCTTGTTTGGATGCACGAATCGCCCGCGCAACTGGGCAAAGAGTATGTGATTAAGCACACCAGTCATAAAGTCAAAGGGCATATTGAGTCCATTAAACACATTATTGATGTCAATACTCTTGAGAAAAAACCGGGTGAAACCCTGCAATTAAACGACATTGCCGTATGTAACCTCACATTAAACCGAGCGATTCCCGTCGATGCTTACGACATCAATAAAATCACAGGAAGCTTTATCATCATTGACCGTTACACCCATGCAACCGTAGGTGCAGGCATGATTACGCAAGCGAATCAGTCGAACCAAAACGGCACAACATCGGTTAAACGCGACTATTCTGAAGCCGAAAAATCGCTCAACGCCCTCGTGTTAAAACATTATCCAGAGTGGGGAGCCAAATCGATTGATGAGGTACTTGGAGGGTAACCAATGTATGTAGAAACAAACAAACGCTCTTTAATCAAGGGGGTAAGTTGGCGATTGCTTGCCACCAGCACCACGATTCTAATTGTCTATCTGTTTTTTGGCGATTTAGATTTAGCCATTATGGCGGGTGCGTTAGAAACCGTCGCCAAAATATTTTTATACTACCTGCATGAACGTGGTTGGAATAAAGTGGATTACGGCAAAAAACGCATTGAACCGTTTAACCTATGGATCATTGGCCTGCCGCTAAGTGGCAAAAAAGTGTTGGCCGACAAAGTGTACGAACGACTTCTTAGCCTTAAAATTCCGTTAGAACGAATTGAAAGCCGAGAAGTCCGCAAACTGTTGCCTGAAATAGGCTACGAACGAGATGACCGCATACTGCACATCAAACGCGTGGGCTTTTTAATCAAGAAATTGCA